>JBBRMO010000061.1:0-8880 GCA_038230815.1 Chthoniobacterales bacterium | reverse complement strand
TGCGCGGAGAGGATCGTCGCAACCAGTAGTTCGAGCGGGTTCCGAAAATCGAGCTCGCAATGCGCATCCGGGTAATCTTTTGGCAGCGCTTTCACCAACTGATCGACCCGCTCGCGCACCGTCATCGCACGGACTCCTTCGGTTTGCGGCCACGGGCCCGGGCAAACATCCCTCGTGCCCGAACCCCCATCCGGCGGGCCCAGGCGAATTCCGTCGCCAGAATGGCCAGCCCAATTGGGATCACGATGAAAGCCGGTCCCGGGAGAACGATCAGCGCCACCCCAATCAAAAGGATCGTCCCCCCGATAATTCCAACGATCAGTTTGCGGAGCGCCCCGGGAACATAATTCCACCCGAGCACGGCGCTGACTTTCGAAGCCCACGTCATGGAGCTACGTCGCTTCGCTCGGAGAATGCGTCAATGCTTTCCCGTCCGGAGGGAGGTGCGTCTGCACCTTCGCAATTTTCCACGAGAGAAAATTTGGGGGCATGCTGAAGCACGTCCCTCCGATGAAAATAGACCGCCTCTACTCCGTAAACGCCGCCAGCCTTTGCTGAAGTTGCGGCGGAGTATGCGCGACGACGAAGGCAAACTCGCCGTCGTAACGCAATTCGAGGACGTGCCCCACGCGATGAATTTCCGCAAGCAAGCTGCCCTCGCTGAGCGGAATCCGAAAACGCGAACGCAGTCGCCATGCTCCCAGTTCTCCCTGGAGTGCCTGGACCAACTCCGCGACCCCGGCGCCTGTCCGCGCAGAGATCGCCACGCTGCCCGGAAACCTTTTGGTGTAAACGTCGACCAATTCATTGTTCGCGAACGCGTCGATCTTGTTGAAGACCATCAGCGTTTGTTTGCCGAACGCGCCGAGTTCCTTGATCACGCTATCGACCGCCTCGATATGCTCGTCGACCCGCGGATGGCTCAGGTCGATGACGTGAAGGAGCAGGTCCGCTTCATTTACTTCCTCGAGCGTTGCCTTGAAAGACTCGATTAAAGTGTGAGGCAGTTTGCGCAGGAACCCGACGGTGTCGGTCAGCAGGAGTCGCTGCCTGTTCGGGAGCGTGAGACTGCGCGTGGTGGGATCGAGAGTTGCGAAGAGTTTGTCCTCGGCAACGACGTCGGCGCCCGTGAGCAAATTCAATAAGGTGGACTTGCCGGCATTGGTGTAGCCGACCACGGCGGCGACCGGCCACAGGTGCCGCTTCCGTCCCTGCCGCTGGACCGAGCGAACCTTGCGGACGCCTTCGAGTTCGCGCTCGAGCCGGGCAATCCGCTCCTGCACCCGCCGCCGGTCGACTTCCAGCTGCGTTTCCCCGGGCCCGCGCGTGCCGATGCCGCCCGTCTGCCGTGAAAGATGGCTCCACATTCGCGTCAGCCGCGGGAGCAGATATTGCAATTGCGCCAACTCGATCTGCAAACGGCCTTCGCGGCTGCGCGCGCGCTGCGCGAAAATGTCGAGAATGAGCTGGGTCCGATCGAGGACCTTGCGGGACAGCAAATTTTCCAGGTTTCGTCCCTGGGCGGGGGAAAGTTCGTCATCGAAAATGACGGACGTGACGTGCTGATCCTTGAACGATTCCTTGATTAACTCAGCCTTGCCCTTGCCGATGTAGTAGGGAGCTGTCGGCTTCTGCAGTTTCTGGGTGACGGTGTTCACGACCTCGGCGCCCGCGGAGTTGGCGAGTTCGGCCAGCTCTTCCATCGAATCGCGCAGATCCCATTTCGAGACGCCATTCTGCTCGAGGCCGATCAGGAGCGCCCGCTCCTGGTTCTTCCTGGGACGAACGTCAATCATCCACGGGCGAAGATGCGCGACGCGTTTTGCGAGATTGCCTCGACAGCGTCAAACGGGCGGTGCGCGGAAAGGTTCAGCGGTGTAAAATTAGTTTGCCGCTGGAACCAGGTCAACTGCCTTTTGGCATAACGCCGGGTCGCCTGCTGGATTCGGGCAATGCATTCCGCGGTCGAGATTTCACCCGCGAGCAGCGACTGGATTTCACGAAGGCCCAGCGTTTTTTCAGCCGTCGGACCGGGATTTTTTTGCGCGCGGACCTCTTCGATAACGCCAGCCTCAAATATTTCTTCGACGCGCCGATTGATCCGCGGGTAGAGCTCCGCCCGATCGCGATAAATAAAAACGCCGTTGATCGGGAGGGTTCCGTTCCATGCCGTGCGGAGCTCCGAGAACGGTTTGCCGGTCAACAGGCAAACTTCGACGGCGCGGACCAACCGCCGTCTATTTTTTCGGTCGATTTTTTCGACGCCAGCAGGATCGAGTGCGGCCAGGCCGCGCAATAACTCCTCGGTGGTCGTGCGCTCGAGCTTCTCGCGCAAGGCCTGATGGGCCCTCGGGAGCGGCGCCAATCCGTGCGTGAGAGCCTTGAGGTAAAGACCGCTGCCACCGGCAACGATCACCGGCTTCCCCCGGGCCTGAATTTCTCGAATGATCGTCTCTGCCGCGTCACGATACTTTTCCACATTCATCTCTTCACTGAGCGGAACCGTGCCGATCAGGTGATGGGGCGCCTTCGCCAGGACCGTCGAATCGGGCTTTGCCGTCAGCAGATCAAGCCCGCGATAAATCTGGAACGCATCGGCGCTGACGATTTCCGCGTTGAGACGATGCGCGACTTCAGCCGCGAGCGCTGATTTTCCCGTCGCGGTTGGCCCCACGATGAAGAAAACGCGCTTCATGATTTCAATTGCAGGGCGTTTCTGGGAAACGCCATCGAATCGACGATCAGCTCACGGCGTCCGCCGCGGAGGACGCCGTCCAACGGACCCAGAAAACAAAAACCGGGAGACCGGTGGCAGCACCTTGTCTCCCGGTTTCGCAAAGCGACAACTTATCAGTCCGCCGAATGGTGTTCGCTCGATTTCGCCCCGCTCACGACCAGCTTGCGGCCCAGGAATTCCTTGTCGTGCAATTCCTCCACGGCCCGCTTCGCTTCGTCGACGGTGTTCATCTGCACGAACGCAAATCCCTTCGAGCGTTGGTTGTGCCGATAGGTGACGACCTCGGCGTTTTGGACCGCGCCGACACCGTTGAAGAGCTCGAACAGATCGCTCTCGCTCGCGTCGAACGACAGGTTCCCGACATAAAGCCGGGGGGTGGTCACTTCGACCGCTTCTGGTTTACGCGAAGGCCGCGACGAAGGCTGTAAACCGTTGACGCGCGACTGCGTCTCCGGCTGCTGAACTGGTCTCGCCGCCGGCTTTCCGCCGCCGGTGAAAAGGTCCATGAACCGCTGCAACAGCGATTTCTTCGCCGCCGGTACGCGCACGGGCGCGTTCTGGTGGCGCGGGCGATTGTCGCCCCTTCTGCGGGAGCCGCCGCGCGGACGCCGGCCGTTCCTCCCCGATGATTGAGATGCCATATTGTTCCTCAGGTTTTACCCAATTGTTAAATGGGCGGAGCGCATCGTTGGATGCACAGTCCGTGGCGCGGGAACCCGACATGCCCCGTAACAGGAGCAGAAACCGGTAAACAAACAGTCGCGCCAGAGGAAACTCCGCCTCGTAGACGCGGGAACCCAATCGCAAGCAACGGCGGTCCGCACCAGTCAGCCAACGAAACAGAACCGATCGAACTCGGCACTGGCAAACTCTATTTCGTCGTGAAAAGCGAACGCCCGGGTTAACGAAGAACATTCCCGACATCTGCGGGGAATTATGGGGGCTGGAGGCGCTAAAAGCAAGGGAAGCTGTTGGAGCCAGGATCACCGATCCCGGCTCCAACTACGGAACCAATCGACGAACTTTGGCAACCCTACGCTCAACGGAGTGGTCGGGTTATAACCCAGTAGCTTCCTCGCCTTCGAAATATCGGCGCAGGTCAACGGCACATCGCCAGGCTGTTCGGGCAATTGGTTAATCCTGGCTTTTCGGCCAAGCGCTTTCTCGATGGCCGCGATGAGATCTTTCAACTGGATCGTTTCGCTTTCACCAAGGTTAAACACATCGAAGAGCGGGCCCTCATAATCGAATGCGGCCATCACCCCCTGGATGATGTCGTCAATGTAGGTGTAATCGCGCCGCGTCGTCCCGTCGCCGAACTGGTCGATCGCCTGGCCCGCATGAATTTTTCGAGTGAACTGGTGAATCGCCAGGTCGGGCCGTTGCCGCGCGCCGTAAACCGTGAAGAAGCGGAGCGCGACGATCCGCATTTTGTAAAGATACGAATAGGTCGAGCAAAGGAACTCGCCGGCCACTTTCGTTGCGGCGTAAGGACTGATCGTTTGAGTGAGGTGAACGTCTTCTGAGAACGGCACCGTTTTGCAGATGCCGTAGACGGACGAGCTCGAGGCAAAGAGGAAACGCCCGATGCCGGTCCGCCGCGCCGCTTCGAGCAGATGCAAGGTTCCGCTGACATTCGTATCCAAATAAAGCTGCGGCTGTTGAATGGAGGGCCGGACGCCAGCGCGCGCCGCCAGGTGCACAATCGCGTCGAATTTTTCGCGATGAAACAAAAGGTTCACGGCCGCGCTGTCACGCAGGTCGATCTGGTGGATCGCGATGTCGCCCGCCACGCGTTCCACATTCGCGCGCTTGATTTGCGGGTCGTAAAAATCGTTAAAATCGTCGAGGATTGAGACTTCGTGGCCGGTCGCGAGTAAATTCTCGACCAGGTGCGACCCAATGAAGCCCGCCCCGCCCGTGACCAAGATGCGCATCGCGCGAGCGTAAGGATGAAGCCGGGTACGAGCAAGGGAAGAACAGCGTGGCGCTGGCTCTTCCTGATTTTGATCTTTCTGATCGCCCTCGCGACGGGCCTTTTCTTTCGTCTTGGTCCGGAGCTTCGACGGCCGCCGAAAATCTCTCCGGCGTTTCAAATCGCGCCGTCGATCCTGCTGGCGGGATTGCCGACGGCGGCCCGCTTCGATTTCCCGATTGGGAGCGAGAACGGGGCGTTGGCTTACAACGCGCAACGTTTCACCGAGAATCGCCACCTGGGCGACGACCTAAACGGAATCGGTGGTGAAAATAGCGACCTCGGCGATCCCATCTTCTCGGTGGCGGATGGCCAGGTCCTTTTCGCCGGTGAAGCCGGTCCCGGGTGGGGAAAAGTCCTCATCCTTCTTCACGCTTACGAGGAAAACGGCCCGCGAAAATTCGTCGAGTCCTATTACGGTCACGTCGAGACGATCCTGGTCCGGCCAAAACAAAAAGTGCATCGCGGCGAACAGATCGCGACGATCGGGACCGCCGACGGAAGATATTGGGCGCATCTTCATTTCGAGATGCGCGAGTTCACCACGCCGTTTATCGGGCCGGGTTATCGGGACGATACCCGCGGCTGGATCGATCCGACCGCGTTCATCGTCGCCCATCGCGGCGCCCCAGAAGATGATGTCGGGCGGCCGCCGTTGGAGGTCAGCCCGAAGCCTCAGCTGGCGCGTTGACCCGGGCTTGTCATCCCGAAGCTGGCGTAGCCCGCCGACGGACCTCGCGGGCGCTTTCACCCTCATCAATACTGCGTGTGATGCGCGAGCAGATAAACCCAGTTCACGACGATCAACGCAATCACCCCGATCCGGACTGCGTTTCCTTCCGCGCGCGTCCAATCAATCACCCGCAGCCGCGGGAGACGAGCGAGCAAGACCACGACCGCGTAAAGATCGAACAACGCCACGCCGCAGAGCGCAATCAGGGCCAGGGGATTCCACAACCACGCCCGGAGAAAGTCAGCATGCAGAAGGGCAATCGAGCACCGGGTGGCGCCACAGGTCAGGCAGGGATAGCCTGTAACCGAGAGGAACGGGCAGCGCCAGGAAGGCAGACCGAGGCCTAGCCAAACTGCGCCACCCACCAGGGAGGCAATCGAAACGGCGAGCCAGAGGAGCTCGTGATTGACCCGATCCGGCGGAATCTGTCGCCAGACAAAACGCATCGTCTCAACAGCGCCAAGGCTCCGGTCAGTGATGCCGGTTGAAGAATTCGCCGAACGCGCCGAATCCACCGAGCACGATCCCCAAAAGCAAACAGACGCCGCAGCAAACAATCATCGGCAGAAAGATCGCAAGGACCGCTTTTCCGGTCGTGGTTTGATGGGCGCGGCTCAGGCCG
Organism: Chthoniobacterales bacterium; assembly: GCA_038230815.1. Classification (GTDB taxonomy): domain Bacteria; phylum Verrucomicrobiota; class Verrucomicrobiia; order Chthoniobacterales; family UBA10450; genus AV80. The sequence goes on along the minus strand of JBBRMO010000061.1, from coordinate 2,813 downwards.
ATGCATTCGAGTACAACGTTGTAGACAGCCGCGATGATCCCGCCGCACATCGGGATCATCGAAAACAAATTGGCCGCGCCGCTTGCGAAACAGACGACGCGAAAGGACGTTTCAAAAGATCGGTTCGCCCCGCCCACCAGCATCAGGCAAATGTGCAAAATGCCGCTGCCCAGGAAGAGGCCGAAAATCACCAGCAACGGCGACAGGACCGCGTAGATAAGAAGGAGCGCCCAGTGTCCAAGCCCAAACATGTCAAAGGCATTGCTGCGGCTGGCAAACCCTGGAATGGATTGGAAGAGACCTTGAAAGAGAATCGAAACAATCGATCCGGCACAGCCGCCGATCAGGCCGAAAAGGAGGGGATCGAGCATCCCGCCTTCGGGCCGCATCATCACAAAAGCCTCGCTCGGCTTGGGAATTAGAACAGTAACGGTATCGAACCACGCTTTCACGAAACCGAGCTCGGCCCGGCGTTCCCAAGGCAAGCCTGACCCGGGAGAAATCGATGGAATTCCCGCCACGGCCAGCGGAAGGGTGGACGGGGTAACTCCCGCACCCGGTGCAGCGGCGGCAGCGACGAATTCACTAAGCGGCCGCCAATCCGCCATGCCCGATTGCCAGCCCAGATCTGTTGGACGGAATTGGCCTGTCTTTAGTCCTTCGCGAATCTGCTCAAGCGTGAACTCGCCGAGCTTTGCTCCATCACGCGCCACATGAATCATCGGCATGGCACGTTCTACGAAGCACGGCGCGCGAAGTCAATCTTCCCCATTCTGTCTCTCGAGCAAAAGTCGAGACACCCCGTGGAACGGCGACCGACGTCGCTCGCACCAATACGGGTCCCTCGACTTTCGTTCGGGATGACCCCTAGCCAGACCGGCTTTTGATTTCTGGCGCGTCGAGCGCGCGCCAGAAATACCATGCGGCCACAGATCGATACGGACGCCATTTTTCTCCGATCTTTTGGAACTGCTTTGGAGTCGGCAGCTTCTTTCGGCCGAACGTTTTTGCGAAGCCCTTCTGCACACCGTAATCGGCGACCGGCCAGACATCGAGCCGGCCAAGCTCGAAGAGAAGGAGCATCTCGACCGTCCAGCGGCCGATGCCGCGCACCTTCGTCAGCCGCTCGATTATTTCTTCGTCGGTCATCCGCACCAGTTCCCGCCTCGTCGGCACGGTCCCGTCCAGAGTTTTAGCGGCGAGGTCTTTCAACGCGGCGGTCTTACCGCGCGACAGGCCGCAGGCGCGCAGTTTTTCGTCGGGTGTTTGCAGGACCAATTTCGGATCGAGCCATTTCCGCTTCGGATAAAGCGCCCGGACACGGCCAAAGATCGTGGCGGCGGCTTTGCCGCTGAGCTGTTGGTAAGCGATCGATTCCGCCAGCGCGTCGAAAGGGCGAACAAGTTCGTTCGCCGCCACGTCGAAGCGACGGGCCTCCTTAATAAGCGCGGCCATCCGCGGATCCGTCGCGGCGACGTGGGCGATGGCCTTTTTCATCCGGCCTTTAAACAGGAATTCGCTCGCCCAGACAAATCCGTTTTGTCCCGGCGCCCGATTCAGCTACGGTCTCCACGAATGAAATTTCCACTACACCTTCAGTCCCTGGCGGCGGTTCTTCTTCTCTCGTCGTCCGCCTGGAGTCGCGCTGGGGAACCTTCGCTCCAAACCGTCACCGAGCAGAAGAGCGAGGCGGTCTCGCTCGATTTCGTCGAGCTGGAATCAAGCTACGTCTTCGGGAGCGATCTCCATCGAAGCGGCAGTTTTGGCGATCAGTACGCGATCCAGAATTCGTTCTTGTACACGCACCGTTTTTTGCTCTCCGGCCATCTTTACCTCCATCTCGGGATCGCTTACGAACGGTTCGATTTCGGGACAACCGGCGCGCCCGTTCCGGATCACCTTCAATCCTTTGCGGCAGTCATCGGCGTCGATTACATGCACAACAACGATGTGGGCGCTTTCTTCCAGGTGAAGCCGGGTTTTTATACCGAGGATGATTTTAACAGCTCCTCCTTCGACGCGCCCATCACGCTCGGACGCATTTTCGTTCTCCAGCCCGACCACTTGTATTTGTTTGTAGGCGCCAACGCTGCCTTTCTCCGGGGAAAATGGCCGATCATCCCGCTGGCCGGTTTGATCTGGGAACCGAACGACAAATGGAAAATACTCGGGGTCCTTCCCGAACCGCGGATCATCTACTCACCCAACGATAAATTCGACGTCTGGGCCGGCGGTGAATTCAAAGGCGGCTCGTTCCGGACAGATCGAAACGACACGATTTTCCCGACGAAACTGAATGGGGCCGAAGTCGATTACACCGAGTATCGGGCTGGCGGCGGCTTTCTCTATTCGCCCTCTAAAAACGTTTCGATCGATCTCGGCGGCGGCTATGCCATTCGACGCGAGTTCGATTTTCACCGCGCCGATATCAAGTATAAAGCCGATGGCGCGCCCTACCTCCGCCTTGAGTTCAAGGCGAAATTTTAACTGACCGCCTTCCTGGAGGGATGGGCTCTGTCCCGTCCCATTAATTTTGGGACGACACGGCGGTCGTCCCTCCACGCAAATAAGCAGGGCCGACTTCCTGGAGGGATGGGCTCCGTCCCGTCCCATTATTTTTGGGACGACACGGCGGTCGTCCCTCCACGCAAATAAATAGGGCCGACTTCCTGGAGGGATGGGCTTCGTCCCGTCCCATTATTTTTGGGACGACACGGCGGTCGTCCCTCAACGCAAATAATCAGGGCCGCCTTCCTGGAGGGATGGGCTCCGTCCCGTCGCAGTATGTTTGGGACGACCCGGCGGTCGTCCCT
>JBBRMO010000060.1:0-8970 GCA_038230815.1 Chthoniobacterales bacterium | reverse complement strand
TGCAAGGCCATCAGGGATATCGCCATATTCACCGGATGGTGTTGGAGCTCGAAGGCCAGGACAGCGCCGCAGCAAGCCTGGAGTAGGAACGCAGACTTGAGGTCTGTGCGGCCAGCGGACTTGAGGTCCGCTGTTCCAATCAACCTAGCGAATAAATATCCGCTGGCCTCACAGGCGAAATGCTTGTGTTCCAAGGCGGAAGTTACGCCGCCCAATCGAGGACGATCTTTCCCGAGTTGCCCGGTTTCATCAAATCGACGCCTTCGCGGAATCAGTGTAGGAAAGCGGTGGATCGGCCGCTCCGTCGGGCGATAGTTTTTAAATTTCCGACTCCGCCGACATTATTTTTAACATCGGGCGGCAGAGCGCACGATCCACCCGCACCGCGTTCGCCGGACTCGGAATGACAGGCAAGGCGCTAGTTACGCCGCCCAATCGAGGACGATCTTCCCCGAGTTGCCCGATTTCATTAACTCGAAGCCTTCGCGGAAATCGGTGTAGGGAAAGCGGTGAGTGATGATAGGCGAGATGTCGAGCCCGCTCTGGATCAGGGCCGTCATCTTGTACCAGGTCTCGAACATTTCGCGTCCGTAAATTCCTTTGATCGTCAGGCCGTGGAAAACGACGAGATTCCAATCGATCGCGGCGCTGCCGGGCATAATCCCGAGCATCGCGATGCGTCCCCCGTTGACCATCACGTCGAGCATGTCGGTGAACGCTTTCGGGTTGCCCGACATCTCGAGGCCGACGTCGAATCCCTCGCGCATGTCGAGTTCGCGCATGGCATCGTGCAAATCTCGCTCGCGAACATCGATTGCCAGGGTCGCACCCATTTTGCGGGCAAGATCGAGCCGGTAAGGATTGACGTCGGTGATGACGACCTTGCGCGCGCCCGCCATTTTCGCGATCGGCACGGCCATGCAACCGATCGGGCCCGCGCCCGTGATGAGAACGTCCTCGCCGACGAGATCGAAGGAAAGCGCGGTATGAACGGCGTTGCCCAGGGGATCGGAACAGGAGATCACATCGAGCGGGATTTTGGGGTCGCAGCGCCAGAGATTCGTCGTCGGAACGGAGACGTATTCCGCGAAACCACCGGGCCGATTAACCCCGATTCCCTTCGTGTTCGGACAAAGATGGCGCCGGCCGGCGAGGCAATTTCGGCAATGACCGCAGACGATGTGGCCTTCGGTCGTGACCAGTTCGCCTTCCTTGAAATCGCGGACGGCGCTGCCAATTTTTTCGATGACGCCTACAAATTCATGCCCGATCACCATCGGCACCGGGATCGTCTTCTGGGCCCACGCATCCCAATTGTAGATATGAACGTCGGTGCCGCAGATCGATCCTTTTTGCACGCGGATGAGAACGTCGTTCGGCCCGATCTCCGGCACCGGTACCTCCTCCAGTCCTAATCCCGGTTCGCGCTCGCGTTTCACCAGGGCCTGCATCGTTTTGCTCACGGCGATCAAATTAGATGAGGGTCGCGCGAGCGCAATCCTCTTCCCCGATCAGGGCAGTTTTCGGAATGACGGCAGAGTCTCCCCTTATCCGTTACCTTCCGCGCTTGCCTTTGGTGGCATCATTTCGGATGTTGCGCGAATGGCCGAGACGCTCGAGCGCGTCGCCACAGCAAAACCGTCAACGCCGCGCTCTGTTTTTCTTTTTCGCTTCGCAAGCACGATCGTCCTCTGGTCGCTCGCGCTCGGGATCATTTTTTCCGGCTACGAAATCGCCTTCTTCGCGTTGATCGGCACCCTCGGCATGCTCTCGCTCTGGGAATTTTACAGCATGCTCGATCACAAGGGCCTGCCAAACTTCAAGATCACGGCGATGATCTGCGGCGCCGTCATGTTATGCGGCAGTTTCTATTATTTCTCCCGGAGCGGGCCCGGGCATTCCTACGATTTCGAGGTCGCCGTCCTGCTTTTCTTTCTCCTCACGGTTTTCACCCGGCAGATGTTCGACAGCCTGCGCGACGATGCGCCGCTGCGAACGATGGCGTACACGATCTTTGGGCTCCTTTACGTCCTCTGGCTCTACAATTTCATTACGAAAATCGTTTATGTCGTTCCGCGCAGCCCGACGGGTGCGGTGACGGGACAGTTTTACGTTCTCTATCTGGTGGCGGTCACGAAGTTCAGCGACATGGGAGCGTATCTCACCGGCAGTCTCATCGGGCGCCACCAGATGATTCCGCACATCAGCCCGAAAAAAACGTGGGAGGGTTTTTTCGGGGCCCTGGCATTCTCCCTCCTGGCGAGCGTGGGTCTATGGAAATTGATGCCGGGGCATCTGTCGGCGCTGAGCCTGACGCACGCGATTGTCCTGGGACTGCTCCTCGGTTTCGCGGCGGTCATCGGCGACCTGGCCGAATCGATCGTCAAGCGCAGCACCGGCGTGAAGGATTCCGGTAACTTCCTCCCCGGAATCGGCGGGGCGCTCGACCTCGTGGACAGTCTGCTTTTCACCGCACCGCTTCTGTTTTTTTATCTCCGACTCGTTATTCGGGTGGACTAATTCCAGCGACGAGAAACGATTCTCCTGGGGATGAGAAGGACAGAAACCGTTAAGGCGCGACGCCGGAGATCGTTCCGGGGAGCGCAGGCAGCTGGCCTGCAGTTCGCGGCAGCTTGCCGCGGACATTTCGCCAGAGACGCCGGCTGGCAGCCGGCTGGGGCAGGCAAGCTGCCTGCGCTCCCCGGCAGCGCGCCCCCCCGGCTCTCATGAAACGAAAACGCATTATCGTTTTGGGCGCGACCGGGTCGATCGGCGAGAGCGCGCTCAAGGTGGCCCACGATATTCCGGACCGGATGGAGATCGTGGGGTTGGCGGCGAACAGCAACGCGCAGAAACTGGCCGCTCAGGCAAATCGGGTGCGGCCGAAGGCGGTTTGTTTGGTGGATGAAACGAAAATCGGAGAATTGCGCGCCGCGCTCGAATACGAGCCGCGAATTCTCGGAGGCGAAAGCGGGCTGGTGGAGATCGCGTGCCTGGCGGAAGCGGAGATGGTCCTGGTTGCGGTCGTTGGAACTGGTGGATTGCAGCCGGCTTTGGCGGCGATCGAGGCGGGGAAGGATCTCGCCGTGGCCAGCAAGGAGATCCTGGTGATGGCGGGAGAGATCGTAATGCGGGAGGCTGGGAAGAAGGGCGTTCAGATCCTGCCCGTCGATAGCGAGCACAATGCCATCTTTCAATGTCTCGATTCGCAGAAACGCGGGACGTCCGCGGAAGGGGATAACGTTCGGCGGCTGATTCTGACGGCGTCGGGCGGACCGTTTCGAAATACGCCGGCGACTGAGTTTGAATCGATCACAGTCGAGCAGGCGTTGAAGCATCCGACCTGGAACATGGGGCCGAAAATCACGATTGATTCGGCGACTCTATTTAATAAGGGGCTGGAAATGATCGAAGCGCACTGGCTGTTTGGCGTGGAGATGAAGCGAGTGGAGGTGGTGATTCATCCCCAGAGCATTGTCCATTCGATGGTGGAATTCAGCGACGGCTCGGTCCTGGCTCAGCTGAGCCATTCGGATATGTGCTTTCCCATTCAGTACGCGGTCACCTGGCCGGAGCGGGTGCCGAATTCGTTGCCGCCGCTCGATTTTGGGAAGCTGCGCCAGTTGGAATTCGCGACGCCGCGCTTTGAGGATTTCCCGGCCTTGAAGCTGGCTCGGCACGCGGGAGAGGCTGGGGGCACCCTGCCGGCCGTTTTGAACGCGGCGAATGAGATTGCGGTCTCATCCTTTCTTGCGCGCAAGATTTCGTTCCCCCGGATCTGGCAGACGGTCTCGGCCGTCATGGAGAGGCACGCCAACGTTGCGCACCCTGATCTCGATGCCATATTGCGCGCCGATCAATGGGCAAGGCAGGAGGCGGCCGGATTGGTTCAGGAGTGACATCGGGCATGGTTAAACCGGCGGCACAGTTTGTCTGGATCACGAATTACGTTGTAACGTTGTAACGATTCACTTTTTTCTATGATCGGCCATATCCTGCGCGTCATTTTCATCCTTCTGGAGGTTGTTCTCCTCTTCAATTTGCTCATCGTCGTTCACGAGCTTGGGCATTTTCTGGCGGCGCGCTGGCGGGGATTGTTCATCGAGGGCTTCGGCGTCTGGTTCGGGAAACCGATCTGGAAGAAAACGATCAACGGTGTCCAGTACTCGTTAGGCTCGCTCCCCTTCGGCGGTTTCGTAAAACTGCCGCAGCTCGCCCCAATGGATATGATCGAGGGCAAGGCCGATATGGATCGCGGCCAGCTGCCCAAGATTTCCGCTCTCGACAAAGTCATCGTCGCGATCGCCGGCCCGATTTTCAGTGTCCTCCTGGCGTTGTTCTTCGCGTGTGTGGTTTGGGCGGTTGGACATCCGGTGAGTGAATCCGACCTGACCACGGTGATCGGGTACGTCCATCAGGATTCGCCGGCGGCCAAAGCCGGTTTGCGCCCGGGTGACAAGATTCTGGAGGTCGATGGCCGGCCGGTCTCGCGATTTTTCGGGATGAATGACAGCGTGGTCTGGAACGTGGTGCGGAGCGAGGGATCGACGATTCCCTTTAAGATCGAGCGGGACGGCAAAACCCTGGCAGTCGAGGTCACGCCCATGATCGCGGAGACGAGTGGCTGGCGGCGCAAGGGGACGCGCCAGGTCATGATTCAGCCGGCGGTGACGCCGCTGGTTGACGGCGTCGACAAAGATACCCCGGCAGACAAAGCGGGGGTGAAGACGGGCGATGTCATCACCTCCGTGAATGGCGTCCGCATTTTTAGTCCGCTCAGCCTGGTCGACGAAATCGACAAACATCCGACCGATGAGCTGACCCTGGACGTGCGGCGAGCGTCGGAAACGCGCGAGCTAAAAATGCGCCCTGTCCCGCTGGAATCCGAAGGGACAACCAAACCGCGGATTGGCATCCGGTGGGACACGGGTGGGCAGCTCACTCTTTCGCATCCCGATCCGGTCGAACAGGTCTATCACAGCATCACGAGCACGTTGCAAACAATCGGAGCGGTGGCTTCGCCGAAGTCGGATGTGAAGCTTCAACATATGAGTGGTCCGGTGATGATCGTGCGGATTTACTACATGCTGTTCGAAGGCGACAACGGCTGGAAACTCGCACTCTGGTTCAGCGTTATTTTAAACGTGAACCTGGCGATTCTGAATATGCTGCCGATCCCGGTGCTCGACGGCGGCCACATTGTCCTGGCCCTGATCGAAGGTGTGCGGCGAAAGCCGGTGAACATGAAGATCCTCGAGTGGGTCCAGACGGCGTGCGCCACGCTCATCATTGGTTACATGCTTTACATCAGTTTCTTTGATATCGGCGACCTGTTCGGGAAGAGCAGCGATCGCAAATCCCCTCCGAAAGAACCACCCGCGGCGACGAAAACTTCGCCGGCGCCCTAAGGACGATTGGTGACGACCTCGGTGTCGTCCGAAAATAATGCTAAAGGTGTGTCTATGAATACGGCCATGACAACCACCGCTTTTGGGCTGGAGGGATACCGCATTGTCAAAACTTTCGGCGTCGTTCGCGGGATCATTGTGAGATCGCGCTCGATTTTCGGAACTATCGGCGCCGGCCTGCAAACCCTCGTCGGAGGAAACATATCCATCTTCACCGATCTATGTGAGCAGACCCGGCGCGATGCTTTGGAGCGGATGTTGGAACACGCGAACGCTCTCGGCGCAAACGCGGTGATCGGGCTGCGTTATGACGCTACCGAGATCATGCAGGGCGTGACGGAAGTTCTTTGCTACGGAACAGCCGTCCTCGTGGAAGCCGCGCCGGCCGCCTGACATGGAGTACTGCCAGTCATCCTATTCCTCTCAGCGCCGGGTGACTCGCGAGGTCATGGTTGGCCGGGTCGGAATCGGCGGTGCGAATCCGATTCGCGTCCAGTCGATGATCACGTGTGACACGATGGATACCGAGGCGTCGATCGCGCAGACAGTCGAGCTGGCGGCTGTGGGCTGCGAGATCGTCCGGATCACGGCGCCGACGGTAAAGGATGCGGCAAATTTGGAGCAAATCGTAGCTGGCTTGCGTAAGCGCGGCTGCGACGTCCCGATCGTGGCGGACATCCATTTCAAACCCGAAGCCGCAATGGAAGCCGCGAAGTGGGTGGAGAAGGTCCGGATCAATCCAGGGAATTATGCCGATTCGAAGAAGTTCAAGATTCTCGAATATACGGACGAGCAATACGCGGCTGAACTGGAACGAATCCGCGAGCGGTTCACCCCGCTGGTCAAACGTTGCAAGGAACTGGGCCGCGCGATGCGCATCGGCACCAACCATGGGTCGCTCTCCGATCGCATCATGAATCGGTACGGCGACACGCCCCTGGGAATGGTGGAAAGCGCGCTCGAATTCGCCCGGATCGCCCGCGATCTCGATTACCACGCGTTCGTCTTCTCGATGAAATCGAGCAACCCCAAGGTGATGATCAACGCTTATCGGCTGCTGGTCGCGCGCCTGGGGGAACTCGATGCAGAGGTCGGAGATCAGTGGTCAGAGATCAGTGAGAAAAGAAATCAGGAAAATCCGATCGCCGACTTCCGACCTCCGACTTCCGCTCTCCGTCCTCCGTCCTCCGATTCCTGGAACTATCCGATCCATCTCGGCGTAACGGAAGCGGGCGAAGGCGAGGACGCGCGAATTAAAAGCGCGATCGGCATCGGCTCGCTCCTCCACGATGGGATTGGGGACACAATCCGGGTTTCGCTCACCGAGGACAGCATCCATGAAATTCCGGTGGCCCGGGCGTTGGTAAAGTTAAGTTCTTCTGCAGCGGCGGGCGTGTCGCCCGCAAACACCGCAGCCGACACGGCTGCCACTAGAGCAATTGCGTTCGACCCGTTTTCGTATTCCCGGCGGCCAAGTGAAACCATCGAGCGAAATAGCGTGAGGGTGGGTGGCGAGGAATTGATCCGGGTGGTCGTCCGGCAGGCCAGCTTCGACAAGGTCGCGCACAAACTCGATCGGCTCGGCGATTATCAGCCGGAGATTGTTTACGAAACCGCCGGCATCGTGGAACTGGATCCGTGCGACGATGCGGCGATCGAGCGACTCAATGGATCGGCGACGCCCGAGTTTGTGACCGTGCGAGACGATACCGATCTGCCGGTCATCCCCGCCTTTCGCCTCCTCGCGTTGAAGCTCGCGCCCCACCATCCGATTTTGCTAAAAGATTCGTTGGTAGGGACGGCGCGCTGCGCCGTTCGCGAGGGATCGATCGATTTGTCTGACGACGATCGGACGCCGCAGCGCAGCGTCCCGGCCAGGGACTTTCTCCAGACGCTGCTCAACGCCGCCACCAATATCGGCTCGCTTCTCTGCGACGGAATTGGTGACGCCATCCTGATCCAGGGCGAAGAGGCGCCCGGGCAGGCGTTGCGCCTGAGTTATAATACTCTGCAGGCAGCTGGCTCGCGCATTTTTAAGACCGATTACGTCGCGTGTCCCTCCTGCGGCCGGACTTTGTTCAACCTTCAAACGACGACGGCGCGGATCAAAGAGAAAACCCTGCACCTCAAGGGGGTGAAGATCGCCATTATGGGCTGCATCGTTAATGGCCCGGGCGAAATGGCGGACGCGGATTTCGGCTATGTCGGCGGCGCGCCCGGCAAAGTGAACCTTTACGTTGGCAAGACCCCGGTGAAATTCAATATCCCGGAGGGTGAGGCGGTCGATCGTTTGCAGGATTTGATTCGGGAGCACGGGAAGTGGGTCGAACCGGCGGAAACGGTTAATGCTGGCGTGGGGACCGCTTCGTTGTAATGCTCTGGTGGATATGATCTTGAGAGTTGCCGAACGGCCTCGAATAATATTCGCTCAAGTTCAGTCTAATAAGGACAAGGAAAACCAGTTATGAAATACAAACTTGCTGTTTTGTTGGCCGCGCTTATTTGCGCGGGAGGGGTAATGGCGCCGAAGACGGCGGAAGCGATCAGGTTTAATATCGAAATCGGCGACCGGCCGTATTACACCCACGGTCCGTGGTACTGGAACAACGGGGCCAGGTGGTATTGGATCCCGGGCCATTGGTCCTGGCGTCACCACCGCCACGTCTGGATCCCTGGACACTACGCGCCGCGGTAAACCGGGTCCGATCAGTTTCGAAAATACCTGAGCGCCGCACGAATCTCGTGCGGCGCTTTGTTTTTTATTGCTGAGGCTTCCTCGCCGGAGTAGCAATGCGATGCGTCAAATCCAAGGTTCAAATTATGAAAAAATTTTCGTTCGTGATTTTCTCAGCTGCCCTTCTCAGTCTCGCCGCCTGCTCCAAAAAAGAGGAGGTCAGCGTCAAGCCGCAGTCCACGCCGGACGCCGAGCGGTTGAAATCCGACTCTGAGCGTCTCCAACAGGCGACCGCGAACGCGGCCAGGGAACGGGAAAAGGCGAATCAATCTACGCCGAGTCCTACTGCGTCGCCGTAGAGTTAGGTCGCCCAAATCCCTTGGGACGGCCTGGCGAAAGCAACCCCTCGCCGTCTGACTTTCCTTAGCGGGCCGGTTCTCTCCGCTCCAAGCCGGTGCGATCCTCACGGATCCAAATCACGCGGCGGCTGGGCGGAGAAAGGGCGCGGCTATTTCCATTGCAGAGTTTTATAACAAAAATGTTATAAACATTCTTGACAGTTTTGCCCGTGCCTGAAAAAACACATCTCGCTTCAGAACACATTCAACGACCCACTTCACCCTTTAGGAACCTCGAAATCAACCCGCCCGAAAGTTAGCATTCGCCTTCATCACTCTCCTGGTCGCCGCGATGGCGTTACCGAAAATTCCAGCGCAATTTTCTTGACCTATCGCCCCTGAAGCGCCCCAGCAGATCCAAGCCCTCGAGGCGGAAACGGACGCGCGCGCTCCTGCGTAAAGGAGTCACTAGCAGTTCATCTATTCATCTATTCACCTATGAAATCTCTACACCGGATTAAACGCCTCGCCTTGCTGACTCTTCCCGGGG
>JBBRMO010000059.1:0-9006 GCA_038230815.1 Chthoniobacterales bacterium | reverse complement strand
CGCCCAGCAGCAGCAGCTCATCGATGTCTTCCGCAAGCAAAGCGCCGAGGATTTGGAGCGGCGCCGCGATGCCACGCGGCTCGAAATTCAAAACCTCGAGAAGACCATCGAGGAGTGGGAAACCAAGGCGCTCGATCTTAGCCAACGGCTCGCTCAATTCAATCGCATCAAAGGGAAAGCCGAGCGCCTGAAGACGCTTTACGATCGGCTCACGAACAGCCTGAAGGACGTCAATGTCTCGCAAAGCGTCGATAGTGGCGATCAGGTTTCAATCATGGAAATGGCGGGCGGACCCATCTCCGTGCGCCCCGGCTGGTTCAGGAGCCTGCTGATTGGTCTTGGCGGCGGTGCCCTCGCCGGTCTCGCCGTCCTTCTGCTCCTCGATCGGATTGACGATCGCATGGCCTCCTTCGGCGAGTTTCAGCATCATTTCTCCGAGAACGTCCTCGGGCAGATTCCGAAGGAGAAGACCAAAGGCCGCGTCACCCTGTTGCAACCCGACGATGCGCGTCACGTCTTTGCCGAATCGTACCGGAATATTCGCTCCTCAATTTTCTTCATGCCGTATGAAGGACCGCGACCAAAGACGATGCTGGTGACCAGTTCGGTGCCTAACGAAGGCAAGTCGACCATCTCTTCCAACCTTGCGATTACAATGGCTCTGTCCGGCGCCCGCACCCTCTTGATCGACGGCGATCTCCGCCGCGGTGCGCTCCGCGAAGCATTCGGCGTTTCTTCGAGGATCGGGTTTTCGGAAGTCCTGAAGCAGGAAGTAAACTGGCAGGAAGTGGTCGTGCCGACCACGTATCCGAATTTGTTTCTTCTTCCGCGCGGCCAAACGCTCGGCCAGCCGAGCGAGCATCTCTTGCGCGAATCGACTGATGCCTTGCTCCGGGAAATGTACAATCACTACGACTACATTATCATCGACAGCTCGCCGGTTCTGGCGGCGGATGATTCAACCAGTCTCGCGCCGAAAATTGACGCGACCCTGTTCGTAGTGCGTCTTTCCTACACTTCCGCGCGGCTCACCCGCAAATCGCTCGAGCTGCTCTACAACCGTCAGGTCAACGTGCCTGGCGTCATTTTGAATTACGTCGATACCTCGCTGCCGGAATATTATTACTACCAATATTCGGAGTACTACAACACACCGGTGCCGGTTGAAGAACACGATGACGTTGCGGTTGCGCATCGTCATCATCAGCCGAAACAGATCCAGTCTTCCTAGCCCGCGTCCCGATGGGCGGACCGTGATCTCGGACGGTCCAGCGTCGCGCGAAGTTCACCGATGAGTTTCTTCGGCCCGATTTCTCCCCCGGTGCTGAACGAGGCTTCCACGCCGCTGATCCGTCTCGCTCTGCGGCGGGCGAGAGTGGTCGGCAATTTCGCCTTTGTCCAGGCCGTCGTTCAGGTCATCGGATTCCTCAGCGGCATTCTTCTCGTCCGTCGCCTCGACCAAAGCGAGTACGCCTACTTTACTATCGCCAACACGATGCAAGGTACGCTCAACGTCCTGGCCGACATCGGCATCAGCATAGGACTCGTCTCGATCGGAGGCCGGGTCTGGCAGGACCGCGAGCGTTTCGGCCAGCTCGTGAACACCGCTCTTGGGTTGCGACGAAAACTGGGCGGGCTCGCGATCATCGTGGTGGTGCCGATCCTGGTTTATTTGCTCCTGAAGAATGGCGCGGCGACGGGCTACACCGCGATCCTGGCTGTTGCCGTCCTGGTCGGGCTCGCGGCTCAACTGTCAATCGGCGTCCTTAGCGTCGTGCCCCGACTTCGTTCCGATATCGGCCGAATCCAGGGCATCGATCTCACCGGCGCAATCGTTCGTTTCCTGGTGCTGGTCTCCCTGATGTATTTGTTTCTCAATGGCGCCGTCGCCCTTGCGGTGGGCTCGGCTGTTTTGCTCCTCCAATATTGGATGCTTCGCACCTATGTGGCCGGGGCGATCGATCTTCGCGCTCCGGAAAATTCCGGCGACCGCGTGGCCATGGTCGGCTTCATTCGCAGCCAGGCCGCGAACGCGGTTTTCTTCTGTCTCCAGGGCCAAATTACCGTCTTTCTGATCAGCATCTTCGGGCGACAAATCAGCTCGATCGCCGAGGTCGGTGCGCTCGGCCGTCTGGCGATGATCTTCGCCGTCTTGAGTAATCTTCTCGCGAACGTTTTCGCCCCGGCTTTTGCGCGCTGTCAGAATTCCATTCGGCTGCGGTGGCAATATGCCGCCATTGTCGGGGTCGTGGCCGGTTTCAGCCTCCTAATCATTTCGGCTGCCCTTCTTTTCCCGCACCAGTTTCTTTTTGTCCTCGGCAACAAATATTCACATCTCGAGCGCGAGCTGCTGCTTATGGTGGGGGGCGCGGTCATCACGGCCATGGCGAGCACGCTCTGGTCGTTGAACGCTGCGAAAGCCTGGATCGCTGGTTCCTGGCTTTACATTCCACTTACTCTCGCGACTCAGCTCGCTATGATCCCGCTGGTCGATTTCTCCAGCGTCACTGGTGTGCTTACTTTTAACCTCGTCTCCGCCATCCCGAGCCTGCTCCTGAATCTGGTGCTGAGTTTTCGCGGGTTTCGGAACTGGCAACCCGCTGCCGGCTAAAGCATGCCGAACTATGGTTACCATCTTGCTCGCGCGAAAGGCAGAGCGGTCCGCGCCATCTATCGCAGCCTTGTTGCCACTTTGCCCGGGATCGAACCAGCGCGCCCTTTTCCCCTCGAGGTCTTCTCCTATTCCGGCGAAGCAGCCCTGCCGGAACAGGTGGCATCGATCCGGTCCTTTCTCCGATACGTCGGTCGTCCATCGAAGTTCCATGTCGTTTCGGACGGCAGTTATTCCGGTGAAAGCGAGCGACGCCTCACGGCCCTCGATTCCTGCATCTCCGTCAGTCACTTCACCAACTGGTTGCCCAGCAATCTTCCTGAGAAAATATATCCGTATTTGCAGACCCACCCCACGGGTCGCCAACTCGCGCTTATCATGTCGCTGCCGGTGAACGCTCCCGTTCTCTACCTCGACTCCGATATTTTGTTTTTTGCGGGAGCTAATGATTTGCATGCCCTCGTCGAAATGCGCGAAGTTCAGGCGCTTTACCTGGCTGACTGCCATTTCTCGGGCGACGAACGGCTCCTGCGCGATCCCAGCGAAGCGGACAATCCCGTGAACACCGGTTTCCTCCTCCTCTTTCAAAAACTCGATTGGTCGCTCAGCATCCAGCGTTTTTTGGAATTGAACGGTGCGCCGACTTTCTTCACCAACCAGACGATGACCCACCTGACAATGCATGCGAACAGGACGGCGCCTTTCGACGCGAGGAAATACGTTCTCCAGCTCGACGATCAATTCATCTATCCCGACCGCTACGCCCATCGGGGGATCGCGCTGCGCCACTACGTGAATCCGGTGAGACACAAGTTTTGGACCAGCCTGTTTGTTTGAATGGATCAACCGCTCCGCATTCTCGCCATCGTCAACGTCCCGTGGGATCCACGGCTCGGGGCGGCCCGCGTTTGGATCGAGCTGACGGAGGAATGGCGCCGGGCGGGTCATCTCGTGGAAAAATATTGCCTCACCGATGCCTTTCCCGAGCCCGCTTCGTCGCCGGCGATGGCCGCGCTTCGTTTGCTCCAATTCCCATTTCGCGCCGCGAAATTTGTCCGCGAAAATGCCCAGCGCTTTGACGTCGTCGATGCGTTGATCGGCGTGTTGCCCTTCTCAAGACAATCGCTGAGATTCCGCGGCCTCCTGGTCGCCCGCTCGGTTGGGCTTTATCATCTCTACGAAAAGTTTGAGTGCTTTGCTGCGAAACGCTGGGCACCAGCGAAGGGGAAATTAGCCGGTCGCCTTTTCTATTGGTTCTTCAACCAGCGTGCGCGGGCGGCCTCGGCGGCGTCGATCCGCCATTGTGATCTTTTGAATCTGCCCAATTCCGACGAGCTGGTTGCCGTGCGGGAGGAGATCAGGTCGGCCAGACCGGCGGTGGTCCAGCCTTACGGTCTCCAACCCGCGCGCCGGCAGGAATTGTTCGAAGCCGCGGCACCTGCCGAGGCTCGCTGGGAGAAAAAGAAGATCGTCTTCATCGGCATGTGGAGTGTGCGCAAAGGTGCAAAAGATTTTGGCGAGATAATCCGCCAAATCCGCGGCCGGGTGCCCGGGGCCTGCTTTCTCTTTCTCGGCACCATGATCGCGAACGAGAATGTCTGGAAGGACCTGGATCTTAACCCGGCCGATTTCGTCGAAATCGTCCCGCAGTTTGATCCCAATCAACTTCCGCGGCTCCTTTCGGATTGCACGGTCGGCGCATTCCCGAGTTACGTCGAAGGCTTTGGCATGGCCGTCGTTGAGCAGTTGGCGGCGGGCCTCCCAACCGTGGCCTACGAAGCTCCAGGACCGCGCGATATTTTGCGAAACACCCTGCCGGAGTTGCTTGTCCCGATCGGCGACGTGGCTCGATTTAGCGAAGCGATCTCCGAGATTCTGACAAACGATCTGGCGCCCTACCGGGAACTGAGTAATCGAAGTGCCGACACCGCCCGGCGATTTTCCTGGCCCGATATCGCGACCCACACCGCGGCTGAATACCGAAAGCATTTGCACGATGTCCGCGCGTGACTCGGTCTTGCAGATTGTTCCGCATCTGCCGGGCACCTTCGATGGCGTGGGCGATTATGCACTGAATTTGGCCGGAGCTCTTTTCGCCGATCATGGAATCAGGACGACATTTCTTGTGGCCGCCCATACGTCGGTGAGCGCCAGGGATGGTTATCCCGTCATCTCTGGAATGGATGCGCACCGTTGCGCGGAGCTGGCGCGCGACCATGAGAACGTCATCCTCCATTATGTGAACTACGGCTACCAGGCGCGCGGCATTCCGTTTTTGCTCCGTACTTTCGTGAACCAATTCCGACCGAGATTACGCGGTCGATGGATAACCACGTTTCACGAGCTTTATGCCTCTGGTCCGCCGTGGAAGAGCGCGTTCTGGCTGTTTCCTTTTCAGGTGCGGATTGCGCACGACCTGATGGATGCATCGAGTGGCTGTGTCGTGAGCAACGTGCCGATCGAGGCGGCAATCCATGCTTACGATCCGGGAAAGGAAGTCCATCTCGTTCCGGTCATGTCGAATTTTGGCGAGCCCAAATTGACCGACTTTAAGACGGCCTCACCGAGGCGATGGGCCATTTGCGGTGGGACTGCGTTGATCGCACGTTCGCTTCTCTCGTTCGAACAACTGCTCCCGCTGATTCCAGGGGATTTTTCGCCGGAGCACGTCGATGTCGTCGGTGGTCACGAGGACTCTGTGATCGCGGGTGCCCTCGTTCGACTGAAACGCAGCCATCCTCATTTGACGGTCCATCACTATCCAGAGGTCGGCGTCGAACTCGCCTCGGAGGTTCTCCGGCAATCGTCCTTCGGTTGGATCAATTATTTCGGTGCCGGGAAAGTGTGGCCCGGGATGCTTCTGAAATCGACGGCTTTCGCAGCCCTTTGCGCCCACGGCGTCGTTCCAATCTTCTCCCATCGGGAAGGTCCAATCGCGATTGGAGGCGACATCCTGCCGGGTCCGTTTTACCTCATTCCTGGCGCCACCAATTTTCCGCCGGCCGGGCAGGTGCACGAGATGCGCCGCCAATTTTACGATTGGTATCACGCGCACGCCGCCTCCCGTAAGGTTGCTCGCGTTTACGCGGAGGCACTGACGTGACCCATTTCGCCGATCTCACTCTGGCTACGACCACGCACAATAACGCCTCGATGTCGGCGGCAATGCTCGAATCCTTCGAGACGAGCCTCGGCACCGTGGACAAAATCGTGATCGTGGATGATGGCTCGAGCCGGGCTTGCGTCCTTCCACCCGTGAGCAGTCCGGTGCGGTTGATTCGGAACGAACAACCCCACGGTTTCTGCCATGCTTCTGATATTGCCCTGCGGGCAGTGCGCACGCGCTACGCCCTGCTCGTTGATGCGGACGTCCTGTTCGAACCGGGAGATTTCGCCGGGGGCTACGCGGAATTTCAAAGGGATGACTGGGCCTGGATCAATTTCCGCCAGACAAATTTTCGGGGCGAACCGCAGGCCGGTTACGAACAACCGATGATGCCACCGTGGATTTTCGCCGCCGGCAACCAGGTCTTGAAGGTTTGGGAAAAATTTCAACGCCCGCCGGTCGGTCGGCCTGGCGCCCGCATTGTCGCCGTGGAAGCGGCGCATTCCAGTTGCACTCTCGTGAGCATGCAGGCGTTCCGAGACGTTGGTGGATTCGACCGCTGGTATTGGCAATGCCAATCCGACATCGACCTCAGCCTGCGATTACGCAAAGCGGGGTTCCGCGTCGGCGTGGATCTCGGTTACGGCGTGAAGCACGAGGGTTCCGGTGGCAAGAGCGGGGGCGCGGGGCGGGTGCTCGATTTATATCGCTCGCGTGTCCATCTCTACGAACATTTCTATCCCGTCTCTCGCATCTACCTCCGGCCAGTTCTGTTTGTGAGGCATCTGTTTGAGCTGGCGTGGTTCGCCGTGGTTGCTCTGTGGAAAAACGAGCCGAGACTGCAGACGCGGATCGAAATGGTGAAAGGAGTTCTGAAAGGTTATCGCTGAATCCAACCTGGCTCCTGCCAATGCCACCCTTGAAAATTATCTGGAGCGCCTCGTCCAGGAATACAACGGCGCTGCTCGATCGACCGAAGGAGTTCCCGCCTGGATTCTTCCGGAGCGGAGTTGTCGCTTTTTGGAAGACGCCGCCGCTCTTCTCCCGCCGGACTCAACTGCTTTTGAGTTTGGATCCGGCCGATCTACCCACTCGCTGAGGCGGGCTTCCGCCGGCACCACGAGCATCGAAGATTCCGCGGATTGGTTGGAGCGGACCGAGCAGCTCGAAGGTTCGATTTCCAGGCGGGTATCGGACTTTTCCGAGGTCGTGCCGCTGACCCGCTGCTGGAATCGTCTTCGGCCGATCCAGTCGTTCAAGGTCGGGGCGCCACGCGAAGCCTTTCGCCGTTTGCAGCAAGCAAGGTTGATTCTGGTCGATAGCCCGCCGAATCCCGCTAAACGCGAGCACGCCTTGTTTCTTGCCCTCGACCAGGCGCCCGCCGGCGCCGTCATCGTGCTCGATGACCTTGAGGTTTCCGCCACTTCGCGCTTCGCTCAGAGGCTGGCCCACCAGAATCGGGACCGCTTCCGTTTCTGGCTCCTCACGATCGATCACCAGCTCGGAGTCTTTCTGAAGTTACGCCCCGGAAAATTGCGCTCGCGACCAACCCTGCGGGAATTTGTCGGATCCTGGCTGCGCGCGTGACGGCCGCTACGAATTCGTGAAAATTCTTCTCGGTTCCCATTACTTTTCCCCCAGCAGCGGCGGGATCGAAACTGTTTCGAACCTGCTCGCGGGTGAGTTTGTGAGGCGGGGTCACGAAGTGCGGGTCGTCACTCAAACCACCGGCGACGGCGATTTTCCGTTTGCCGTCATCCGTCGACCGGGAATGCTTCAGCTTTTGCGGCATGTCCGATGGTGCGACGTTTTTCTGCAGAACAACATCTCGCTCCGCACCCTCTGGCCGTTGATTTTTGTGCGGCGGCCACTCTTCATCACGCACCAGACGTGGATCACGAGGCCCGATGGGAGCACTGGATGGCAGCATCGTTTCAAACGATTCCTTCTTCGTTACGCGACTTCCTTCGCAATCAGCGGCGCGATTGCTGACAGTTTGCCCGGCGCGTCTATCCGCGTGGGTAATCCATACGACGCCGAGGTCTTCAACGATTCTTCAGATGCAGCGCCTCGCCGGGAATTGATTTTCGCAGGCCGGCTGGTCTCGGATAAAGGCGTCGATCTTTTGCTTAAGGCCCTCAAATTAATCGACGCAAAGCCTCACCTGACGATCGTGGGAGACGGACCCGAGCGCGCCGTCCTGGAAAAACAGGCGGCTGATCTGCAGTTGCAATCGCAGGTCGAGTTCGTCGGGCGGCAACAGGGCAGGCAATTGGCGAAGCTCCTGCAACAACACGAGGTGCTCATCGTCCCTTCAATCTGGCACGAGCCGTTTGGTATCGTTGCGTTGGAAGGGATCGCGTGCGGCTGTGTTGTGATCGGTTCCGCTGGCGGCGGACTGGCGGAGGCCATTGGTCCGTGCGGGGTGACGTTTCCAAATGGCGATGCAGCTGCGCTGGCGGGGGAGATCGCACGGCTTCTCAGCGATCCCGGGAAACGCTTCCGGCTTCGCCACCAGGCGACATCGCACCTGGCCCATTTCATGTTGCAGAACATCGCCGGCATTTATCTGAAAGAGATGGAAATGGCTCTGCCATGATGCTGCTCGTCCATCCTTTCGGAAACGCCAACGTGCGGGCAGTTCTCGCTGCGTTCGATCGCGCCGATCGACTCGGAAAGTTTGTGACGACCCTTGGCTGGTCGAATGGTTCGCCGATTTTGCAGGCGCTGCCAGAAGGTCTGCGCTCGGAAATGATGCGGCGTGGCTACGATCTCCCGCATTACAAAATTAAGACGCATCCGGTCCGGGAGAGCATTCGATTGCTTGCCGAAAAGCTTGGTCTCGATGGATTAACCAAACATGAAGTTGGCTGGGCCAGCATTGATCGGGTCTGGAACCAACTCGATCAGCTGTCCACCAGATATCTGCGGGAGAATCACGAGCGGCTCAAACTCGGCGGCGTGTATGCCTACGAAGATTGCGCCGCGTCTCTCTTTGAAAGTGCCCGCGAACTCGGGCTCCGGCGGGTTTACGATCTCCCCATCGCCTTTTGGCAAACCGCGCAACGCCTCCTGCGCGCGGAAGCGCAACGTTATCCTGAGTGGGAACCCACCCTTGGCGGGACGCGCGACTCGGAAGAAAAACTGGCACGCAAGACGCGCGAGCTCGACCTCGCTGAAATTGTCATTTGTCCCAGCACTTTTGTGCTCGATTCGCTGCCGGAACAGGTTCGCCTGGTGAAAAAATGCGTGGTCGCCCCCTTCGGTTCGCCGCCCGATAGGGTCGATG
>JBBRMO010000058.1:0-9035 GCA_038230815.1 Chthoniobacterales bacterium | reverse complement strand
GGCCAAGGGCTCGGAATGGGACGCGGTCATCGTCCCGTTCCTGAGCCGGCGTATCACCGGGTTTTCGCCGCGTTATCCGTCGATCATCCGCGTGCCGGGAAAGAACGAAATTATTGCGGCGTTGCACAAGGAAGATCGCGAAGAGGAAATCAAGGAAGCCACGAAAATCCTGCGCCGCCAGGAAATGGAGCGGCTCCTCTACGTCGCTCTCACGCGCGCGCGGCATACGCTCGTGCTGGCGCTCGATCGCAATCTTTTTTCGCCGGTGCACGATCGCCTGGCGGTTGACTCGCAACTCAAATTTCTGCGGGGGGACAAAGGCGAAACCAGTTGTGTCGCGCTCGCCGCGCTGGCTACGAAGGGGGAAGTCTGTGCTGACACCTTGCGCGCGACGGAGAAAACAATCGACGCCTCCAAGGTCCCGGCATTCTCTTTCGCTCCATTCGACCCCGCCATGCGGGCGCGGGCGCGCGCGCATGCGTCCGATTTTATCCGTAAACAAAATCCCAGTGGTTACGCGGAAAGAGCTGAGCCGCTACCTGAATCCTCCTTTCGTCGGACGGCCCCGCCGGGGCTTTCCACGGCGGACAACGCGGCCACGCTTTACGGCAGTTGGTGGCACTCGCTCTTCCAGCATTTTCCCTGGACGGGCCGCCCGCAGCAATGGCAAACCGCATTTGCCGCCGTGCAATCGAGTTCGCCCGATCCTGATCGTTCCGCGCGCGAGTGGAAACGGTTCATTAAAGCGTCGCCGCCCTCCGCTCTCGCCGGATACCTCGCGCGTCCGGCGATCGTGACGCATACGGAATTACCGTTCCTCTGGCGCATGAACGACCGGAGCTGTGTCGAAGGAGTGATCGATCTGCTTCTGGTCGATCCGACTGCCGCCCGGGCCTTGCTTATTGATTGGAAAACGAATCGCATCACGCCGGCCGAATCGGAAAACCTGCAACAACGTTACCGGCCGCAGATCGCCGCATATTGGAAAGCGGTGGGCGAAATCACGGGGTACGAAGTCGAAGCCGGCATCTTTGCGACGGCGACCGGTGAATTTATCCCGTACGACGCGAAGGAGCTCGAAGCGGAATGGGAGCGGCTGCGAGCGATGCCGACCGACCAGCTCGTCGAACAAATCTCTTCGCTGTAGCCGCGTCCCTGTGGGACCCGTGATCGAGGCTGATTTTGAAGCGCGCGCGGCTCCGCTCGGGATGACCCGCTATTTGAAGCGCGAGTTAACTCTCGCGCGTGCCCGCGATGAATTCTTCGACGCTGCGATGCGCTTCGTCGTCGGTCATCTGCTGCGGCGGATGTTTCGAAAAATAGGCGGAAGCGGAATGGAGGACGCCGCCCTGCCCGCGATCCAGCGCCAGCTTGCAGCAGCGAATCGCGTCGATCGCCACGCCGGCGGAGTTCGGGGAATCCTCGACGGAAAGCTTCACGTCGAGCTCCATGGCTACATCGCCAAACAGTTTTCCCTCGACCCGGATGAAACAGATTTTGTTGTCGTTCTGCCACGGAACGTAATCACTCGGCCCGATGTGAATGTTCTCGTCGGCCAGCCGGGTGCCGATCACCGATTGCACCGCCTCAGTCTTGGAGGTCTTCTTCGAGGCCAGCCGGCTCCGGTTGAGCATGTTCAGAAAATCCGTGTTGCCGCCGGTATTGAGCTGATAGGTCCGCTCGACTTTGACGCCGCGCTTCCGAAAGAGATCGACGATGGTGCGATGCAAGACCGTCGCGCCCATCTGGGCTTTGATGTCGTCGCCGACGATCGGCAGGTTCTTATCGGCGAAACGCTTCGCCCAGACCGGATCGCTGGCGATGAAGACTGGGATGTTGTTGACGAACCCGAGGCTGGCCTCGAGCGCGCAGGCGGCGTAGAAGCGCGTCGCTTCCTCGGAGCCGACCGGCAGGTAGTTCACCATGATCTCAGCGCCGGATTTCCGCAGCTCCTCGATGATCTGCTCGCGGGTCGATTCTTTCTCCAGGGGGAGGAAGGTCCGGGCTGCGTCGTAATCCTTCATGTGCTCGGCGTATCCGTCGAAAACACACCCCATCATCACGATGGTCCCGGTGGGCGCGATCTTGTCGCAAAAAACCTTGGTGCAATTCGGGGCGGCGAAAATCGCCTCCGCGGCGTCGAGCCCGACCTTGCGGCGGTCGATATCGAACGCAGCGACTACTTCGATATCCTGGGGTTGGTAAGGTCCGATCTTCCGGTGCATCAGGCCGACGTCGGCGCCATTTCCGGAAGGACGATTGTAAAAGTTGATGCCCTGAAGGAGCGAACTGAAACAATTCCCCACTCCGACGACGGCGATTCTGATTTTGTTCATTACAGGAAAACTCCGAAACTAGCTGTAGCTGATCGTCCGGGGCAAGAAAGTTGTCACAATATTGCCATATTTGCCGAGCGCAATCCCCGAGGTGAGAGTGGCGAAAAAGCGATAATGGCGGATTATAGAGCCCGGAAGGGGCGGCGGAAGGGGATTTTGATTGAAAAACCATAGGCTGCCCCTGAGATAGAAACCATGCGGCGCTTCGCCGGGCTCGTCATTTTATCGTTCGTCTGCGCGACCCTCCGCGCCGCCGCTCCCTCTTATACTGTCGAGGAAGCGGTCGCCATAGCCCGCAGGCAGAACCCGGAAATCGTGATGGCGACCAAGCAGATCGAAGCCGCGAAAGGAGGCGTGATCGAAGCCCGCTCGGGATTTATCCCTCAAATTGTTTCATCCGGATTGGTCCGGAAACGGGAACGACAGGGTAATTCCTCGCTCCGTTCAGACGATTACGACGCCTCCGTGCGCGTGGTGCAAAGTCTTTATTCCGGCGGCGCAAATCCGAGCCAGCTCGCGATTGCCCGGTTAATCGAGGAAAAGCGGACCCTGGAATACCAGGCTTTGGTGAACCGCGTGTCGATGGATGTGCGGCTCGCCTTTTACGACGTCCTTCTAAACCGCGCCAAGATCCGGGTGCGCGAACAATCCGTCGCTGTTTTCGAGGAAGAACTCAAAACGCAAAAGGAACGCCTGGAAGCGGGCATGGTCGGATCTCTCAACGTAAGCCGCGCCGAAGTGGCGCTCGCGAACGAGCAGCCGGAATTGATCGATGCCCAGACGCGCCTGCTGAATTCGGAGCTGCAACTCGGCCAGTTGATCGGCTTGGATGCTTCCGGTAAGCCGATGTCGGCGGAAGCGGCCGGCCAGTTACAATACGCCCCCAAGCACCCGGACCTGAGCGAATGCCTCGCTTATGCCGACGTGACCCGACCGGAAATCCGCGCCCGCCAGATCGACGTGCTGATTGAGGAGAAGCAACTGATCCTGGACCGCAGCGCGACCCGGCCGAAGGTGGAAGCTTTCGCTGGCTACGAGGTTTTCAGTGAACAGGATCCGGCCGTGGGGCCCGAATTCAACCATGGCTTCGTGGTCGGGCTGAACGGGACCTGGCATATCTTCGATGGCTATGCGACGCGCGGCCGCCTTCAGGCCACCCGCGCCCGGCGCGAGGCGGCGGCGGCCGCGCTCCAAGGGGCGAAGCTTTCGGTGGCGTCTGACGTTCGCAGCGCTTTTCTCGATCTCCAACAGGCCGATCGCGTTCTGCAAGCGGAGACGCGCAACGTCCAGAACGCCGATGAGGCTCTCGAGATGGCAAAAGGAAATATGGGCGCGGGGCTCGGCACGCAGCTCGATATTTTGCAGGCGGCTTCCGATGTCACGCGGACTCGGACCACGCGTCTCGGAGCCATCTATCTCCACAACGTCGCGCTGGCCCGCCTCGCTCGCGCTTCCGCCCGCGAACCCGGCGCGCTCGGATTTGCCCCGAAGATCACGCGGAACGCGCCGGGATCGAAAGCAATCGCGGAAGTCGCCGCGCCCCCGGCAACTCTGGGAGTCAAGAAATGAGCATCTTCTGGAGCTGCTCTCCTGCATGCCCCGCTGGAGCCAGCCGAAGGCAAGTGGGCGACACGGAAAAGCGCGCAGACGAGTTCAAAGCACGCCTCACGTTTCGCACGACGAACTGGCTCCAGAAGGCAGCTTTTATCAGCGCCTTTTTCTTCTTGCGCGTGGTGAATGCAAACCCCATCACGCTCGACGCCGCGCTCTCTCGGACCCTTGAAAAAAACCCCGAGATCGCGCAGGCGCGCCTGGCCCTCGAACAAGCCGCGGGCCGTCGCCTGGTCTTTCGCTCGACCATGTTTCCCGACTTGAACATGCAGGGCGCTCTGGGGGTGCAGGGCGGCAAGCGCGCCGACGAACCGACGATCCGTCCCTTCGCCTTCGCGCGTGGTTTTTTCACACAACCACTTTTCGATGCCGCGATTCCAGCGTCGCGCCGGCGCGGAGACATCGAAGTGCTGATCGCACAACAGCGTTTGAACGTAGCTATCGTCGGTCAGCTTCACACCACCCGCGTCGCCTTTTACACCGCGCTTTATAACGACGCGTTGCGGACGCTCGGCGAAGCCCAGCGGACTCGTCTCGACGAAAATGTCACGACGCAATCCGAGCGCTATCGGGCTGGGCAGGCAAATCGAGCCGCCATCATGAGCGCGCAGTTGTTGGAGCGCGAGCTGGAGCCCCGCATTCAGGAGGTGCGACGCGGTTACGAAGGCGCGGTCCTCACCCTGGCCACGGCCATGGGAGATGCCGGGGAAAGCATTCGGCCGGCGGGACAGTTACAGTTCGCCCCCCTCACATACGATCTTACAGCGGAAACCGCCTCGGCTCTTTCGCAGCGCCCCGATCTTCAACTGGCCCGCCTGCTGGTCCGCGCCGCTGCCGAAGACCAGAGGATAATCGAAGCCCAGTATTATCCTGCGCTGGACGCGACCATCAACGGGACCGGCATTCCCGTCACCATTCACACTGCCGGCAAGGGCTCGGCCGGAAGCGCCAATAACACGATTTCATCTGAGATTGCCGGCGGCTTCGCTTTTACCTGGCGCGTCGTGGACAACGGCAAAGTCGGCGGCCAGGTCGCGCGGCAGCGCGCCATTCGCGAAATGAACGAGATTTCGCTCCGCCAGCTCGAGGCGAACGTTTCGTTCGATCTAAAACGGATCGCAAACAATTTTCGCGCGATCGACGGCCGCTGGAAATCGCTGAACGCCGCGGTGGCTGGCGCCGACCAGAACGTCAACGTCATCCAGAAGACCCTGGTCGAAGGCCTCTCCTCCCAGCTCGAGTTTCGAACCGCGGAAAGCAGTTTTCTCGAAACCAAAAGCGCCCTGCTCTCCGCCGCCTTCCAGCAAAACGTGGCCCGCGCCGAGTGGGACCGTGCAACCGGCCGCTATTTTCAATTTTCGAACGACACCGGAGGAAACCCACGTTAGTTGCAGCCGTTGAAGTTTCCGCGCTCGAAGAATCTCATTATCGCCGGGATCGCCGCGCTGCTGGTGATCCTGGCGATTATTTATTTTGCGACGCTGCCGGTCGCGGAAGTCGCGATCGTGCAACGCGGCACCGCCGTTTCTGCCATCTACGGCACCGTCCGGATCGAACCGTCGCTCGTGCTGCCCGTGCGCGCCCAAAACGCAGGATTCATTCAACTGGCAGAAGTGCTTTCGGCCGGACGCGGCGCGATTGGCCGCAGCGTCGAGAAAGGCGAACTGCTCGCGACGATCGCCGACGAGGCGACGGCCCGGCTTTTGAAACAGGCGCGGGCCGATCTTCAGGCGGCGACGCAACGCGCGGAGCTTCCCCTGCCTTCCACCGAGGCGCTTAAAGTCGCCCAGGACAATTTGGGTCGACTCGAAAAACTGACCGGACTAAGCAACGTGCCCCAGGTCGAGTTTGAAAAAGCGAAGAGCGAAGTGAACCGCCTCAAGTCGCTGGTCGAGACAGAGCGGATCGAGCGCGATCGCAATCTCGCGGCGCTCGACGACGCCGCGAAAAAACTCGAGGCCCAGATGAAGAATTCCGAGATCCGCTCGCCGGTCGACGGTTTGTTGACGGGCATCAAGACGATCGATGGCGAGCTGGTCGCCGAACGCGCCGAGCTCTTCACGGTTTCTTCCCGAAAAAATTACGTGCGCGGCGAAGTGGACGAAGAAGACGTCGGCGAAGTGAAAGTAGGCATGGAAGCTATCGTGCAGGTTTATGCGTTTCGCACCCGGACGTTTCGCGCCAAGGTGGCCGCGATCCAGCCCGCCGCTGACGTGGAGACTCAGCGGTATACCATTGTCCTCGATCTCGAAAATCCGCCCGAAAATCTGATGGCCGGCATGACCGGCGAGATGAATATCATCACCGGCACCCACGAGAATGCGCTCCTCCTGCCGACGCGCGCCCTGCTCATCGATCAGGCCCTCATTGTTAAGCACGGCGTCGTCCAGTCGCGCACGGTCAAAGTCGGCTATCGCACTCTCGATTTTTCCGAAATCCTGGACGGGCTCTCCGAAGGTGATCGCGTCGTGCTTTCCGACCAGGACAAATTGCGACCGGGACGACCGGTGCGGCAGCGCGTCACCAAAGTTACGCCACGCGTGGACGTCCGGTGACCCCTCCCCTTTACATCGCGCTGCGGTTTCTCCGCCATCGCCGGCGGTCCTTTGTTCTCAGCCTTTCCGGCGTCGTCTTCGGGGTCGCCATTTTTATCTGTACCCAGGCCCAGACCCAGGGATTTGCGCAAAACTTCATCGATTCGACTCTTGGAAGTAACGGCGCCCTTCTCTTGCGGTCGCGTTTTCAATCCGCCTCAACCGGCCTGCTCGTGCCGCCGAAAAACGTCCGTAATCCCGACCAACCGCGACGCCATGCGATCGATGGAATCACGAACGCGTCGGAAATCATGCGCGTCAGCCGGCAGTTCGCTGACGTCGCCGCCTGCTCGGCCGTTTTGCGCGGGACCGTCAGCGCCCGGGCCGGCTTTGATAATGCCACGGTGGATTTGTTTGGCATCGATGCCGTGTCCCATCTCCAAACGACCAACCTGGCCCAACAAATTACCGGGGGCGCCCTCGACGATTTCCGCAACAATCCAAACGCCGTCATCATTGGATCGCGCCTGGCGGAAGCGATGCAGGTCGGTCCGGGTGACGCGCTCCAGCTGCTTTCGCCCGGGGGTGAGTATCGGCGTTTTACCATCGCCGCGACGGCCCGAAGCGGCGTGGGAGTCGTCGATTCCGTCCGAGTTTATTGCCACGTCCGGGTGGCGCAGACACTCCTGCGGAAGCCATTTGCCGCCTCCATGATCGTTTACAAACTGCGCGATCCCGAGCGCGCCCCGGCCGTGGCCCGGACTTTCGAAGATCTCTTTCAACACGAGGCCCAGAGCTGGCAGGACCGTGAAGAAGCCAACCTTCAGCTCTTTGTTACGGTGCGGGTCTCCGCCGCGATCACGGTCTCGCTCATCATTCTTTTGGCCGGATTTGGAATTTTTAATGTGCTTACCATGTCCGTCCTTTCGAAAATTAAGGAGATCGCGATCCTGCGTTCGATGGGTTATCGCGCCCGCGACATCTCCGCCATTTTCCTCTGGCAAGGTGCCATGATTGCCGCCGCCGGATCCGTGATCGGATGCCTTGCCGGGGCCGTTTTCACCTGGGGCGTTTCCAAAATCCCGATCCAGGTTCGTGGCCTCCTTTACGCCAACCATTTTCTCGTGACCTGGGACTGGCACCATTACGTCTGGGCCACCGTCCTCGCCATCATCGCCGTCTTCATCGCCAGCTACGTCCCCGCCCGCCGGGCGGCGCAGCTCGCTCCCGTCGCCACTCTCCGCGGTTCGAGCGCGTAGCTGGATCGAGCGCTCCGTCGCTCGACCCTAAACATCATGTCGGCAGAGCCGGGACTCTGCTTGCCATCGCGCGACGGAGCGCGCAATCCACCAATTCAAGATGACAGAAGGGCGCAACCCTCGTAAACTCGCAATCCGCAGCCACCTCGATGAATTTGCTCGATAAAATCGGCCGGGAGTTTTCCGGCTACAATCTGCTCGAATCGGGCAAGCGGCTGTTCGATCGCAAACCTCTCCAGTGCAGCCTCTACCTGACCGATCGGTGCAATCTCGATTGCTCCTACTGCACCGAGTACGATAACTCGCGGCCGCATCCAAAACTGGAGGATCTGAAGGTTTGGATTAAAAAGATCCGCGATCTGGGGACCATGCGGATCGCGCTGGTCGGCGGGGAACCGCTCATGCATCCGGACGTGGTCGAAATCGTCCGCTACTGCCGCGAACTTGGATTTGCCACCAGCCTCACGACCAATGGGTTTCTTCTCACCCGAAAATTATTGAAACAACTCGAAGAAGCGGGCCTCCAGGTCATGCAAATCAGCGTCGATCGGATGACGCCGAGCCCCGTCACGAAGAAATCGTTCAAGACGATTTTGCCGAAGCTCGATTACTTCAAGGATTCGAAGATCAGCCTTCACATCACCGGCGTGATCTGCGCCGACACGTTGCCGGAGTCGAAGGCCGTCCTCGAAACCGGCTTATCGCGCGGGATCCCAACCGAAGTGAGGCTGGTCCACGCGGACCCGCTCAGCCGGTTCCGGGTCGAGCGCGGCTCGAAAGAAGAGCTGGAAACGTTCATCGATTCGATGATCGAACGGAAAAAGGCCGGCGAGAAAATCCACACGAACGAAGCGATCCTTCAATACCAGAAGAGCCTTCTGCGAAACGAACCGGTCGATTGGACCTGCACGGCGGGCTATAAGCTTTTCTTCGTCTCGGCCCAGGGAAAATTCTGGGAGTGCAGCATGGTCCACACGGACAAGCACATCATGGATATCACTCTTGATGATCTCTACGCCAATTACCGGAAGAAAAGCTGCCAGGCCGGCTGCGGCGTTTATTGCGCGGTGAGTACATCGCTCCTCGTGCAAAAGCCGGTGAGTGTGATCTCAAAGGAAGTGGTGAATCGCGCCCGACGCATTCCTGGTTTGATCAGGCAATCCATGAGCCCGCCGGAACCCTCAGAGCCAACTCAACCTGCCCAACCCGCGCCGGTTTAGCCGGTGGATCGCGCGTTCCGTCGCGCGATGTTTATGTTTGACCCGGCTTTGCCGGCATTCCGTCATCGCGCGATC
>JBBRMO010000057.1:0-9082 GCA_038230815.1 Chthoniobacterales bacterium | reverse complement strand
CCTGCCTTTTCGCGATACTGGTCTCGTCGCGAGATCATGTGCAGATGGAGCTCCAGTCCGCGAAACGTGCCGTCGCGATCGTCGGCGAGTGATTACGGCGCAAGAAGCGTAGCCGGTTCGTTTGAACGTCCGCGCCAGACCCGAGGCGGAGCGGACAGCGTGATCGACGATCAGGATCCGAGCCCTGCCGGTGGATCCTGGTTGAAGTCCAGTTTTATCCGTATGCTGGGGCCAACCCGGCGAGAGCAGTGACGAGACAAATTATTCCCATCTTTCGGTGGCACGTGTTGCGGTATCTGCGGCGGCACCCCCTCCTCGGACTTTTGAATATCCTGAGCGTTGCGCTCGGAGTGTCGGTGTATCTGGCTACCCAGATTGCGAATCACAGTGCGAACCGGGCCTTCTCCGCTTCGGTTGATCTCGTCGCCGGCAAGGCGGAACTGGAAATCACGGCACCGGCCGGACATTTGTCGGAAACCGTTTTTCCATCGATCGCTGCGGTACCGGGTGTTTCTGGGGCGACGCCGCTCGTCCGGGGATTCGTCGCGCTCCGGGATTTTCCCGGCGATTATCTCGAAGTTCTCGGGATCGATATTTTTACGAACGGTCCCTTCCGGACTTTCGATCCATCAAATTTCGGTGCGGGCGAGTTCGACCTTCAGCGCTGGCTCGGCCGTCCGGGTTCGATCGCGGTCTCTGAAGAATTCGTCCGGCAACATCACCTCAAGGCCGGAGACAAAATCCGGGCGCGGATCGGCACCAGCGATCATGAGCTGGAGATTGGTTTTTTGCTCCGGAAAGACGACACCTTCGATCCCCATTTTGCCGCGATGGATATCGGCTGGGCCCAGGAATTGTTCAGCCGGCGGGGAGAACTGAGCGTCATCCAGTTGAAACTCGTCGACCCACGCGAGCGGGAGGCGGTGATTGGGGCGCTCCGCCAAGTCCTCCCGAAAGATGCTCGCGTCGCGCGGCCGGCTCAACGCACGGAAGAAGTAGACAAAATGCTCGGCGGTTTCGAGCTGAACCTCACGATGATGAGCCTGGTCTCGGTCCTCGTCGGGATGTTTCTCATTTATAACACCGTCTCGTCCTCGGTCGAGCGTCGCCAGCACGAGATCGGAATCCTGCGCTCGTTAGGTGTGACGCGGAACGAGATCCGAAGCCTGTTCCTGGGCGAAGCGGTTGTGTTGGGAGCCATCGGCTCCTTCCTGGGTTTGATCGGCGGGTTAGTCCTCGCGCGAGTTCTGGTCGGCGCGGTGTCCGAAACGATCTCGTCGCTCTACGTGCTGGTGAGTGTGCGGGAAATTGCCCTGCGACCGTGGACTTTCACCCTGGCTTGGTTGATCGGCGTGGGATCGGTTGTCGCATCGGCGTGGTTCCCCGCGAACACGGCCGCACAGCAGGACCCGGTTGAGGCGCTCCACGGCGGCACCCGGCTGGAGCGATCGGTCCGACCGTCGCTGGCCTGGTTGATCAGCGGAGTCCTTTGTATTTTTCTCGCGGCGGTCTTTTCGTATCTGGCTCTTTCCATAGGCCCGCGCTGGCTCAGTTTCGGCGCGGCCTTTTTCGTTGTGGCCGGTTTCTCGTTCCTGGTCCCGCGGGTCATGTATCATTTCAGCAGAGGCGGGACCAGACTCCTCCGTCGTTTTCGACCACGGCGGCGAAAAGCGAGAATCGAAAGCGCGCTCGCGGTGGCCAACCTCTCCCGGGCGCTTTTTCGCAACTCGGTTACGGTAGCCGCGCTCGCCGTGGCGGTAGCCATGACGGTCGGAGTGACCGTGATGGTGTTTTCCTTTCGCAAAACGGTTGAGGCCTGGATCAATGACACCTTGATCGCCGATCTCTTTATCACGCCCGCTTCCAATGCCACCGCCGGCGCTGCTTCTTTTTTCCCCCCACCGGCTTTGGAGTTTCTTTCGCATCAGCCGGACGTCGAAACGATCGATACGTTTCGCGAAATGGAAGTGCCGATGGGCGACACCGACATCGCCGTTGCCGTCATCCGGGGCAGCGAAAGACGGCAGTTCCAGTTTCTCCACGGAGATCGAACCACGCTCATGAAACGGTTCCGCGATGAGCGGTGCCTCTTTGCCTCCGAAAGCTTCGCGCGCCGGTATCACCTGCACGAGGGAGACAGGGTCGAGCTCACCACGCCGGACGGACCGCAAGCTTTTACCGTCGCGGCGCTCGTTTACGATTATACCCGCGACCAGGGAATCGTTTACCTGAGCGCGAAAAACTTCGTCCGCTTCTGGCACGATGACCGCATCAACAGTGTCGCAATCTATTTGAAGGAGAACCGCGGAGCGGTCGAAGTGACGAAGGCGTTCCGGTCGGAGTTCGCTCGCGATGGCCAGTTCGTGATCTTTTCGAATCAATCCCTGCGCCGTCGAGTTTTTGAGATTTTCGATCAGACGTTTGCCGTCACGCATGTTCTCCTCGCGATCGCCCTCTTCGTCGCCATTACCGGAATTTTTCTTTCGCTCACGATCCTGATCACGGAACGGCAACGCGAGCTGGCCATCCTGCGGGCCCTGGGGGCGAGCGCTGCGCAAATTAGAAAACTGTTGCTGACCGAGACGGCAATGCTTGGAGCGCTCGCCGCAATCGTCGGGATGGTGTCCGGCATTTGCCTGTCGGTGGTGTTAACCGGCGTGATTAATCGCGCCTTCTTTGGCTGGACGATTCGTCTGGCATTTCCGTGGTGGAACCTCGCGTTTACCCCGGTTTGGATTCTCGCCGCCGCAATCGTGGCGGGGATTGTCCCCGCCTGGCGGGCGAGCCGGATGGTTCTGGCCGATAATCTGCGAAGCGAATGAAACGGTTTTTCGTCTTTCGATTTTGGATTTTCAATTGCGTGGCGATCACGCTTGCGATTGGCGCCCTGGCGGCTGATTGGCGAATCGCCGCACCGGGCTGGAAATATGAGTTTCCGCGGGACCACCACGCCCATCGTGATTTCAAAACGGAATGGTGGTATTTCACCGGCAACCTGTTCGATGCGGAGGGCCATCGTTTCGGTTACGAACTGACCTTCTTCCGCCAGGGAATCCGGCCGCTCGCTGAGCGCGATCCCCATGCCTCACGTTTTATCGTCGACGAACTCAAGTTTGCTCACTTCGCGATTACCGATGTCACCCGCCAGAGATTCTCTTTCGAACAAAAAATGAGCCGCGGCGCCTTCGGTGAGGCAGGATTTGACGATGGAAAGCGAATAGCGTGGATCGACAACTGGAGTCTCATCGAAAAGGACGAGAACATTTTCGAGCTGACGGCGTCCGGCGAGGCCGGCGTGATCCGTCTTGCTTTGCGTTCGGCGAAACCACCGATCGTTCATGGAGAGAATGGAGTGAGTGTGAAATCGGCCGGCGGAGTGAATGCGTCGCACTATTATTCCATCCCGCGCTTGGAGACGACCGGTGATCTTACCGTGAATGGGATCGGGCACGCGTTCCGGGGTGAAAGCTGGTTCGATCACGAATGGTCGAGCAGCCAGCTCGGAGAAGGGCAGGTGGGATGGGATTGGCTTTGTCTCCAATGGGAGGATGGCTCCGAGCTGATGCTCTATCGCATGCGACTGGAGAACGGCGGGACGGACCCCAGTTCGAGTGGAACCTGGATCGCCCCCGATGGAACCGCGACCCATCTGCGCGCGTCCGATTTTCAGATGACACCGACGGCCTTTTGGAAAAGCAAAAGCGGCAACGTCCCGTACCCGATCGGCTGGAAAATCGAACTACCGGCTCAGCGTTTGGCGTTCACGGTCAAGGCGGTGCTCGAAGATCAGGAACTCAAACTCGGTCCGATCACCTATTGGGAGGGTGCGGTCGACGCGATCGGAGCGCGTGACGGCAAGCCTGGCAGAGGCCGCGGTTATTTGGAGCTGACGGGGTATGCGGGAAAGCTCAGCGAAACCATTCGCGGGCACTAGAAAGTGCAGGCCTTCGCTCGGAGGGACGTGCAGAAGCACGACTCCGGGAAATTACGCCTGGGTGTGACGAGCGAAATGGACTTCCGCGCCCTTCGGCAACAGGCGTTTGCGTCCACGCTGACGGCGCCGGGCGAGGGTGGCGCGTCCGCCTTTTGTACTCATGCGGGCGCGGAACCCATGCTGTTGTTTCCGGGTGCGCTTCGAGCGTTGGAGTGTCCGTTTCATGACGTGGGTCGTTGAAGAGCGGCTACCTTACGGGGGACTTCGCTTCTGTCAATTCCCGCTCCTGCTCGTGATCTTTCCTGAGATCGACGATTTCTCACGGGATCAGGAGCAGGATCAGGATCAAGAGCAGGAGCAGGAATTGAAGATTACCGCATTGCCACCGTCGGGCGTTTGTGGAATAACGAAGCGAACCCCATGAGCGAAGTCGTTATTGAGCCAGCTGTTTTTGAAGACCTCGACGAACTGTCGAACCTTCTGGGCGAGCTGTTTAGTGAGGAAAAAGATTTCCGCCCCAATAAACAAAAACAGCTGCAGGGACTTCGCCTCATCTTCGAGGAACCAAACCGCGGCCGGGTTTTTGTCCTTCGTCGCGATCGCACGATTGTCGGGATGATCAATCTCCTCTTCACGATCAGCACAGCGGAGGGCGGGTTCGTGATCCTGTTGGAAGACCTTGTGGTGCATGACTCGTTTCGCGGCCACGGTTACGGTTCGCAGCTCCTCGAACACGCGATCCAATTCGCGAAGCAGAAAAAGTTTCTCCGGATCACGCTCCTGACCGATCGGCCCGAGCTTCGTTCGCAAAATTTCTTCAAACGCAACGGCTTCTTCGAATCCCACATGCTGCCGATGCGGTTTCTGGTCCCGCAGGACGCACCTTCCCCGACGACTCTGTAAAACCGCGCGCGTTGGGCGGGTTTCGGTTGTAGATTCGAAGTCAGCATGGGCGGCACGATTCGTCTCTTCAAGTTCAGCGGCATCCAGGTTTACCTGCACTTTTCCTGGTTTCTCTTCGCGGCTTACGAGTTCACGCAGCGCGCCGGTCTCTACAACAAGCCGATCTGGGCCGCGTTTGAGTACGGAGCCCTGTTTGGCATTGTCCTGCTTCACGAGTTCGGCCACGCACTCGCCTGCCGCCAGACCGGCGGCGTCGCTGATCGAATCGTCCTCTGGCCGTTGGGCGGCATTGCTTTTGTGAATCCGCCGCGTCGCCCTGGAGCGATGCTTTGGAGCATTGCGGCAGGGCCGTTGGTGAATGTAATACTCCTGCCATTGCTTTCTTTGGCGGTGCTGGTAACGACAGCGCCTGAGGGCTTGGAACGGTCCGATCTCTCCCAATTGATTCTGCAGGTCTGGCAGATCAATCTCGTCCTCCTCATTTTCAACATGCTGCCAGTTTATCCTCTCGATGGCGGACAAATCCTACGCGCGCTGCTCTGGTTTCCGCTCGGCGAGATCCGCAGCCTGCAGATCGCCAGCATCATCGGTCTGGTCGGGGGTGCGTGCCTCGCCTTGTTCGCGCTCTGGGCATGGTCGTTCTGGCTCGGAATCCTCTCGTTCTTCATCCTGAGTCGCGCAATTGCCGGATGGCAGTACGCGAAAGCTCTGGTTCTCGAGGAAGAAGCGAACCGGACCGCGCGCTTGGTGCCGACGGTACCGCCATCGGATCAACAAGCGCTGTAGCGGCCGCTCTGTCGGCACGTTCGAATGGCGGCGATCCCGGTTTGGGGGACCGCGGCTCCTGCGCTGTCGATTCGCCCGGGCAGCTTCTATTCCGCGCGGAAATAATGGAGCGGACCTTGTTTCACGGGTAGGGACGGCGCGCCCGACCTTGGAGGGACGGGCTCTGTCCCGTCCCATGATTTTGGACGACTCGCCGCGGCCAGTCCGTCCCGCCTTACGCGGGCGGAAACGGAGGTCGTCCCCCCATCATTGCACCACCAGTAATAGGAGCAGCTGCCCGTCGCCGACCAGCGGTCCTTTGATCACGAGCGGGCTCGCTTTGCTCAATTTTGCATCCGTTTCCAGGAGCAGGTTTTTCTCCTGAAATAATTTCAGGTTCAGCACGTATCCGGATTCGTTGCCGCTCTTCGAATCGACGTGGAGCGAAAAATATTTGCTTTGGGCGAGCCAATCCTCCTCGCCCGTGACGAGCGCTTTCCTCGACTGGCCGATGACCTTGAACTGATTGTAGCCAAACAGCTCCTTCAGTGTTCCTTCCACCCGGGCCAACTCGGCCGGGACCGGGTCGGGTTGTGCGACATTCCTCGCGATGACCAGGCCGCTCCAAACCGTCTGTGAGGCTCCGGCTGAGGCGGCCTCTCCCAGGATCAGCGCCAGCCAAAGGCCGAGCAGCAAAAGGGAGCGCCGTTGCATCGCAGCAGATTATTTCGAGGCGTATTCGGATGGAAGCGATTGCAGGCCGTCCACCCAAAGCACCGTCACTTTGTCTTCCTTCGATTCAAACATCGAGATCGTTGCGTTCGGACTCACCGCCGGATCGACCCGCGCGTTGAGGATCTGTGAAAGATACTGCGACTGATCGGTCGGCGCTTTTTCTCGCATCACAAAAAACGTGCAAACGCTAAAGATCGCCAGAGCCGTCGCGCCCACCCAGACCAGCCGTCCGATTGGCCACCAGACTCTTCCGCCGTCATCACTCTCGCGCCGGTTCGCGCCGGCATCGGCCGCGATTCGCTCCTGCAATTGGTGCTGGAAAAACTCCTCGTTCCCCATCGCCTGGCAGGGCAGATATTCCTTCAAAAACGTTCCGAGGTTCCGGGCCTCGCGCTTCTCGGCTTCAGCCGCGGCCTTATCCGGCAGCGTCGCCTCAAATTCTGCCAGCTCGGCGCCGGCCAATTCGCCGTCGATCCAGGCGGTCCATTTTTCCTCAAACGTTTTCATAGAGGTCCCTCAAAAGGTTCTGCAGTTTTTTCCGGGCATAGAACAGCCGTGACATCACCGTGCCGATGGAACACCCGAGCGCCTCGGCAATCTCGTGGTATTGCATATCCTCGGTTTCTTTCATTAAGATCACGGCGCGATGTTCCGGCGAAAGTTGCTCGATCGCCGCGTCGATCCGGGCCCGGATTTCCTGCCGTTCCATCCGCTGATGGGGGAGCGCGTCCGCCTTGGGTACGGTCCGGGAAGCCGGGTCGATTTCCTTCAACTGGACGGCGTCATCGAACTCGGTTCCGCTCCCTTTCACCTGCTTTTTGCGCAACCAGTCGATGGTGACGTTGGTTACAATCCGGTAGATCCAGGTGTAAAACGACGATTGGCCGCGGAAACGCCCGATCGACTTCCAGGCCTTCAGGAAGCTGTCCTGGGCGAGATCCCAGGCGTCCTGCTCGTTATGTACCATATTATATATCATGCCAAAAACTCGGGTCCGGTAACGGGTGACCAACTGGTCGAAGGCCGCGGAATCACCGGCCTGGCATTGTTTGACCAGATCGAGTTCCGGGACATCGGCCTGAGCCGGAGTCGCTTCCGTATGCAATATTGGACGGCAGCCAGGACTAATTCATTCAACGCTGCTCAGAGGAATTTTAACCACGAATGAACGCGAAAGGAAGCCGGGAGGGAGGGAGGAGCGCCTCTTGCAGATTTAATTCGCGTTTAATCTCATCCATGGGCGGTTTTCTCACAGGCTACCGAAGCGTCGGAGCCATTCGCCGCGATATTGCCCCATCAGGGTGATAATTCCATCGCGGACCTCGAAAAGGCGTTGCTGCAGGACAGAGTGTTGTTGCGGCGTAATGAGCCTCTCGGCCACGAGCTGACCGCCGGCCTCCATCGAAACCGTGATCGCCTTCAACGCCCGCTTGAGATACGCGATGGTCATCCCGATCTCATCCACGTCGTCATCGCTCAGGGCTGCGGCCAGTTTGGCGCTGGCCAGTGCCGAGTGGGTGGCCAGTTTCACGGCGGCCGGCTCGTTCTGCAGGGTGGCCTGATCGTCGAAAAGCTGATCGATCCAGACCGTCAGGGCGAACGCGGCTCGGTAGAGGGTGTGATCCTCGAATCCGTCGGTAAACCCGGAGGATTCACCCGCCTCGCCAGTGACGGCGTTCGATTCCTCGGCGAGCATCGCATCCACTTCATCGTTCCAGCTGTCGCCCTCTTCCTCATTGAGCAACTGCGTCCAGCCCATTTCCCGCGCGATGATCTGATCCCGCTGCGGATGATCGAGATATTTCTCGAGGAGCTCCATGTATTTCTCCGTCTTATGATCCTGCTGCTGGAGAAACCGCTCCCACTCGTATTCATCCCAGACCCGATCCGGTTCTGGCTCGTAGGCAGACATATTCAAGTACTTAGGCCTATTTGCGCAGCCGCGCAAAAATTTTTCGGCGGCGGCGTGTGTCGTTTTGGTAGAGCGAGACTCTGTCGGGCCACTGGAGGACCGGCAGCCCGCTCTGCATATTAGCTCACCGTCCCCGGGAACACCGGCAGCCATCCTGGCGACGCTTGTTCCGGGAACTACACCGCTACCGTGCTGGGGAAGAATAACGCCACCGGCATTTCGGTAGTCGAAGCTTACAACCTTCAATGAGACAAAGCTGGAGGGACGGGCTCCGTCCCCTCCCATTATTTCGTGGGACGACACCCCGCCGCGGCGGGCAGGCTTGGTCGTTGCTCGAGCGAACTAAGACGACGATTGCAAGTCGCCGTTCTTTGACGCTTTTTCCCTCAGCCATCGCTTCTCCTCGTCCGACAAGAACGCAGTCTCGAGTGCATTGACTTGAGCCTGGCGAATTTGGTCGCGAGATAATCCGGCGGCGGGGGCGGCGATTTCGAATTCGTGGTGGAGATCGATGGCGCTCACGCCGGGGTCGTCGGTGTTGATGGAGGCGATAAGGCCGCGATCCAGCATGTGGCGCAGGGGATGGCTCGCCAGATTGGGGACGGTGCTGGTGTGAACGTTGCTCGTGAGGTTCGCTTCGATCGGGATGCGCTTTTCGAGGAGGAAATCGACGAGCGCAGGGTCTTCCAAGGCTCGCGTGCAGTGACCGATGCGTTCGGCGCCGAGAAGGTGGACGGAGTCCCAGACGCTCTGCGGTCCTCCCGCTTCGCCGGCGTGAACGGTGATGCGCCAGCCGGCATCGCGGCCCCTGGCAAAATGCTCGACGAACAGGG
>JBBRMO010000056.1:0-9201 GCA_038230815.1 Chthoniobacterales bacterium | reverse complement strand
GCGTCCACTGTGCCTGTAGTGGCGCTGGCATTTGTCACGGTGATTGTCTGACAATTGATCGTCAGGTTGTAGATTGCCCCGGTACCCGTGCAACCATTACTGTCAGTCGCGGTGATGGTAATCGGGAAGGTGCCGGCCTGCGAAGTGGTCCCCGAAAGAACACCCGTCGAAGTATTCAGAGTAATTCCCGCCGGGAGCGCGCCAGTCTCCGACCAGGTAATGCTTCCGATCCCACCGCTCTGAGTAAAGGTCTGGCTAAACGCAACCCCAACCGTGCCAGTGTTTACCCCGGGATTGGTTACGGAAATGGTCTGGCAGGCTATCACGAGCGTGTAGGTCGGGCTGATACCGAAGCATCCGCCGGCGTCGGTCGCTTTCACTGTGATCGGGAAAGAGCCCGCTTGCGTCGGCGTGCCCGAAAGAGTCCCATCCGCCGCCAGAGTCAGACCGGTCGGCAAAGTTCCGCTATGAGCGAGAACGTTGTCGCGCCAGCGCCGCCCGACTGAGTGAACATCTGGCTGAACGGCGCGTTCACTGTCCCAGTGGTAGTGGCCGGATTTGTGACCGTAATGACCTGACAAGCGATCGCGAAGGTAACCGCGGCCAGGGACGAACCGGCCGGATTCGTTATTGTGTAGGAGAAGGTATCGTTACCGGTAAAACCTGTTGCCGGCGTGTAGCTCAAACCTCCATCCGCGTTCAAACTCACCATGCCGCCCTGGTTCGTCGCGGTTGGACTTCCAATAGCAGTTTGCTCGGTGCCGGTTAGTCCGTAGCTCGTGATCGTCGCCGAGTTCAAGGTGTCGTTGCCCAACACCCCGGTCGCCGGTACTGTGAGAATCGCATCTTTGTTGGCTGGGTAAGTATCCGGATTGGCTATCGGGACATCGACGACAGTTATTGTGACTGTCGCGGAATCGTCCGGCGAATTCGCGTTCGTCACCGTGTAGGTGAACATGTCCGCTCCAAGATAGTTGTTGGCCGGGTTATAGGTGAAACTACCATCGGCGTTGAGCGCGATCGTCCCGTGGGGAGTCGTACAATTAAATGGTGTGGTAACATCCGCGCAGGCCGGGGTGCTTATCCCCGTCACGGTGGGCAAAGGCGTGCCAGTATCGTTGCTCAGCAGGCCCTGCGCGGCCGCAACGCTCAGTGGGGTGTTCTTTCCAGCCACAAACGCATCCGGGAAAGCCAACGGAGAGATGGTCACGCTTCCGGCAACGTCCGTCGTGTTCCCGGGCGGAGGATTGGCCAGTTGCACGCCGGTGGCATTTGCGGTGCCGGTCACGTTCGAGATGATGGTCGTGTAGGTAATTACGTCACCTTCCCTCGCCCGGTTATCCGGATGAGCCGGGAACGCATCCTTCTGGGTGGCTTTCACATCCGGCGCAGGGCCGACGGCCAACAAATCTCCACCCGTAAAGAGCGCGGCGACGAAGAAAAGATTGCCGAGAACGCGCACGGCTTTATGCGGCGCGGCGATTAGTTTTCCCGTAAACGAGGGGCCGGTCTTAGAGTTCAAGTGAGTGAGGGATGCGATGTCCCAAGAAGATTGCCGGCG
Source organism: Chthoniobacterales bacterium (assembly GCA_038230815.1). GTDB lineage: Bacteria > Verrucomicrobiota > Verrucomicrobiia > Chthoniobacterales > UBA10450 > AV80. Next base: position 7,640 of record JBBRMO010000056.1, on the reverse strand, counting down.
GCGATAATGAGGGTTCCCGCGCTCGAAGTGCCATTGAGAGCGTGGGTATGCGTTGTTAATTCCGAAATCGAAAGCGTATGGGCCGACTCGCCGGCCCTTTCGCCAAGCGTGTGACCGTTGCCCATGTGCATCGGGGTCCTGCTCTGTAAATCTGGCAACCCGAAATTGACCCGGCCATCGCCACCGTAAGTGGTGCCGAGCAAGGAAAAGAGCGCCTGGTTCTGGTTGATCGGCAGCAGCTGCCCGTCGCAAAGTGCCCAACCTTTCGGCGGAAAGCCAAAGCTCATGATTCGGATTTCGGCGAGGAATGGTTCAGCCATGGCGTGTTAGTTGGTCCGGAGCAATTTCAGGATACTCAGCCTCGCCCTGCGGGGTCAAGTGTCGATCTTAGAAAGGGCCGAGCGCCATGTGACATGTGGCGAGTTTTTAGGAGCCTGCTGGTCGCTGTAACGCGTCACTCGTTACACTTAATTTCCCAAGATTGGCATCGCCAGCCGATGGCAAATCTTTATCCTCGCGCTCGCATGAACTGGAGCGAATTGAAGAAAAAGCTGACGCGGAAACATAACGTGGCGCCGCGGCCAGTCCGCCACCTGGCGCGGCTCGCTTTCATTGCGTTTCTTCTCACCTTCGTGATCTCCCGTGTCTGCGTGATCCTGATCATGACGCGCCGGATGCCGAACTTTTTTTTCCACGCGGGCGGCACCCACGTCCACCATCTCAATTACGGGATTTTTCTGCTCTCGTTCACAGGGGCTGTCCTTCTCTTTGCGCCGTTCCCCCGGGAGAAGCGCGGTCTTTGGGCGTTGCTCTACGGTTTGGCCATGGGGCTCACCTTCGACGAATTCGGGATGTGGCTGAACCTCGGTGGCAGTTACTGGCAGCGCGCCAGTTTCGATGGCGTCATCGTGGTCCTGACCGCCTTCGGCCTGATCGCGTTCGCACCGCGCTGGGAGCGGGTCCGCTCGCATCACTTCATCACCGGCGGCGTCCTGCTTCTGATCGTCGGGTTGTTTTACCTGTTCCTTTTCAAGTCGCTCCGGCACGCGAACGAGATGCTCATGCCGAAGCTGATCGAGATCGAGGAAGCGGGACCGAGGTAAAACCGCTGAAGAATTAGCCGCGGATTACGCGGATAACACGGATGGAGAAGAAGGCCGAAATGTGATCGACGCAGGGCGGCGGCACGGGCTACGGTCGATTGCCGCGCGGCCGCCGTGTTCGCGGGCAAACCCCCAGATGAGCAAGATAATTCATGAGCAACTCAGCCGGGCCATCATCGGCATCGCGATGGAGGTCCTGAATGAGCTAAGGCCGGGGCTCGACGAAGTTCTTTACGAGCGCGCGTTGGTGATCGAACTGCGTCAGCGAGGCCACGTCGTGTCGGTTCAACAATCGTCCTGTGTTTTATCGCGGCGAGTTGATCGGCACGCTCATTCCTGATTTGATCGTCGAACACTCCGTCATTGTCGATTCAAAGGTCGTCTCCGCATTCACCCACACGCACGTCGCACAAATGCTCGGATACTTGAATATCACCGGACTCGAGCTCGCCCTTCTCCTAAACTTCAAGAAGGCTCGGCTGGATTGGAAACGCATCGTGAGTCAGCCACCTTCGGACGCCGCCCCCTACCTTCAAGCCTGATTCCCCATCCGAGTCATCCGCGTAATCCGCGGCTCGACAATCCTCTTCTCATTTCGGTTTCGGGACCGGATCCTCGGTTCCGAACGGCACCCAGGGCATGCAGCGGAAAAGCCGCGAGGTCGTCAGCCAGACACCTTTCGGGAAGCCGTGCGCCTCCATTGCCTGTTCCGAATAAACGGAGCAGGTGGGATTGAAACGGCACCTCACGATGTAACGGCCCCAGGGCTGGAGGAGCAACCGATAGCCCTTGATCACGATCGTGTTGTAAAGAACGACCGAGACCTGCTTGCTGGGCGGTCGCGTCCAATCCACCAGCGCCGCGATTGCGAGAACCGCGACGATGAGAAGAGTCCGGCGGCGCCGTTGTTTTACGGCTGGCCGCAATGCGGGCACACCGCGCTGCCTTCGAGGCGTTTCTTCTGGCAGTGCGGACATGGGACGAGATTACCTTTCGGACGCGTGACGAGGTGGACAATCAAACCGATGACCCACGTAGCCGGAATCCATCCGAGGATCGTGACCAGCTGCGCGTTCTCGGAGTTCCGCGCTTTGGCGTCTTTCATGATCCAGAGGGCGGTGAAAATCCACGCTCCGATTGAGACGGCGATCACGAGTAAATAAGCGAAGCAGCAGGCAATTCCCATTCCCGCCATGCCGGTCGCAGCGGCGGCCGCGGCCGCGGCATCTTCCGCGCTGGGCGAGTTGCTTACGGTCGGCGTAGTGCGTTGCGCGAGAGCGTTCGCCGTGACCAGGAGAAAGGGAAGTGCGGAAATGAATCGCTTCATGGTGGGAATGCTCAGGATGCAGGGCTGCTCTGTCAACGCAATTAGCAGACCTGCCGCTCTTATCTGCTGTCGTGTACGCGAGATCGCCGCGGCTGTTCTCGACAGCCGCGGCGATAAAACTTCGTCGCTGCGATTCCTAGGCGGGACCGCCGGGATACGTCTTCGGACGCGTCACTAAGTGCACGATCAGACCGACGGGCCAAATGACCCAGCCCAGCACGGTAACGAGGGTCTTGTTAGGTGAATTACGCTTTTTCGCGTCACGCATGATCCAGATGGCCACGAAGAGCCAAATCGCGATCATGATGAGCTGAAAGATGCAGACGCCACCAAAGATTCCGGCAGCAGCCGCGCCACTCAGCTCGGTCGGCGTCGGACTGTCGGTCTGAGCCAGCATTGCCGATGCGGTAAGGAAGGTTAAGGACGAACCAAATAAGAGTCGCTTCATGGGGCGTTGATTACTGGTTTTTGCCAAAGCATGTCAACGGAATTCCCCAAGTTTTTTAAGGACATGTCTCCTCGCGAGAGATCGCGAGGCCGCCCCGGCAACAGACGTCAGTGTTTTGTCATGCTCTCGGTGATTCCCTGGAGCACGGCGAGCCCGCCGAAAAACAATGTCCAGATCAACCAGCCGCCGATCGCGGCATAGCCGATAACCACTCCCGAGACGGCGAGGCCGTGCCCTTCCAACTCCGGATTAACCTTGATCCGCGAAAGGGCGATGTGACCGCAAACAACTCCCGCGATTCCGGCCATAAGGAAAAAGCCGCAGCAAAATCCGAACACGCCAAGAAGGCTGAAGATCAGGGACAGCACCGCCAGCTGCTCGGTTTTCCTTTGCGGAACTAAAGACGCCGGCACGGTCGTGACCGCCGCGGACGAAATCGGCGGTGCGCCGCTCGAGGCGGCGCTGACCCCGGGCACGGAGGAAAGGGGAGCCCACCCGGCGGCCCCTTCGTACCAGGCGTTGTCCGTGAGAGTGAGGAGGCCGGCCGCGAGCTGCCGGTTAATTTCTTCGAGCGAATATGGCCCGAGCTGTTTCCCATCGCGCGCGATATGAACTTGCATGCCGCGAGTTTGTTGAACCCGCACAAAAAGCGTCAAGCCGAAACGGAAAAGGGCATTGACCCCAGCGTTGCCTGCCAAAAACGCTTGTCAGAGTTGGCACTGCTCGGCAGCATCGATTCGCTGTGGAAGAACCCGCTAAATCGAAGAAACCTTTGCTGGTCGGCCTCGTCCTGCTCCTCATTTTTGCCGGCGCTTACATTTTTGTTTTAAATGCCTACAAGACGGAGGGGGCGGACCGCGCCGCCGAGCTCGCGCCCGACACCCAAAAGGCAGGAGAGAATCGTATCGATGTGACCGGCCGGATCGTCACCGCCGATGTCATGAAAGGCGACGTCACGATGCGCCTCGAATTCACGCCCCACGGTTCGTTCCTTTCGAGCGACGGGACGACCCTCGCGCGCGATCTCGAACTCTACGTCGCCAGCGCGACCGGCAAGAACGTCCACGAGTTCAAGAAGGGGAGACGGATGAACCCGGTCGAAGCCGTCGTCGAGATTTATGAGGGCGAGCCGATGGATTATCCCTTCGATGCCCACAGCGCCGAGCTGACGTTTTTCTTTGAAACGCCGGCCGTTAAAGAAGGTGAGGGGGGCGGGAGCGATTCAATTCCGATGGCGGTGGAACTGCGCGGTTCCGTCGCTGGCCTGCGGATCGACGCCGAGTATGCAAAAGAAAATGCGCCGGACCACGCCGTCATCGACATCAATATTTCGCGGGCGATGACCGCGATTTTCTTTTCGACCTTCATTATGATCGCGATGTGGTTGCTGGTCATAGCGGTCCTCTTCCTGGTGTTCCGCGTCTTTGCCGGGCACCGCAAGATCGAGATCTCGATGTTCTCGTTCCTCGGCGCCCTCCTCTTCGCCTTTCCCGCGCTGCGCAACAGTCAGCCCGGCACGCCTCCCATCGGAACCTTGAGCGATTTCCTCGCGTTCTTCTGGGCGGAAGTAATCATCGCGCTTTGTTTGATCTCCGTTGTTCTGCGCTGGCTGACCCGGGGACCGGGAGGCGAAGCACCGAAGTAGAGAAGGACGAGATTGCAGATAGCCGCGACTCGCTAGACGTTGAGCGCTTCGATGGGTCGAGCTTGCATTGGAACGCCTGACGCCCAACGCTTAACGTCAAACGTCTAACGTTCCCATGAAACGCCTTCCTTCTTTATTGCAGCGTTACCCGGTTCTCCAAGCCTGCGATCAGCAGCTCGCGGCGGCGTTTGACCTGCTGGCGACGGCTTTCCGAGGCGGCCACAAGCTGCTGGTCTGCGGGAACGGCGGCAGCGCGGCCGACAGCGAACACATAGTCGGCGAGCTGATGAAAGGTTTTTTGAAACGGCGTCCGATCTCCTCCGCCGATGCCGGGAAACTGCAAGCGGCAGCTGGGGACGCAGGAAAAGAAATCGCGAGCCGGCTCCAGGGAGCACTCGCCGCCATTTCGCTGCCGTCCCAGATGTCGCTCCTCACGGCCACGGCGAACGACGGCGATTACGATCTGACTTTCGCGCAGCAGGTCTACGGGCTCGGCCGCCCCGGTGATGTTTTGCTGGCCATTAGCACATCCGGCGGGTCGAAAAACGTGTGCAACGCGGTCATCGTCGCGAAAGCCTTCGGGCTGAAATCGATCGCCTTGACGGGACAATCCGGCGGTGATCTCGCGCCGCTGGCGGATGTCGCCATCAAAGTCCCGTCGGATAACGTCGCCGAAATCCAGGAGCTTCACCTCCCGGTCTATCATTGGCTCTCGACGGAGTTGGAAGCGGCGTTTTTCAAAAGCTGAAAAACTGAAACGCTGAAATCGGCGTCTCTAATTTCAGATTTTCAGCGTGTCAGCTTTTTCCCTAGATCACGCGGTCGTTTCCGCCGTCGACGGGGATCTGCGCTCCGGTCGTTTTTAAAAAGGCTGGCCCGCACAATTCTGCGGCTAGCTCGCCGACATCCGAGCTCCGCACTTCTGTCTTCAGGACGTTGTTTCGTTTGTACTCGTCAATCGACATTCCATAACTGGCAGCGCGCGCTTTCAACACCTCACCGGTCCAGATTCCGGTGTCGAAGACCGCGTTCGGATGAAGCGTGTTTACCCGAATGCCGGCGGCGCCCCATTCCAGGGCCGCGACCCGCGCGAGCTGGGTGAGTGCCGCTTTCGAAGCGGAATACGCTGCCGCCCCCGGCCCCGGGGCAGCCACATTTTTTGAACCGATCACAACGACGCGGCCCCCGCGCGGAGCCAGCTTCAAAAGGGGATAACATTCACGCATCAACGTCAGGTTCGCGTCGAGATTCACCGCGAAAACGCGCCTCCATTCTGAGTCATCCAACGATGCGATCGCAGTGCCGGCTGGAAAAATGCCGGCATTCAGGATTAGCATGTCCATACCGCCAAACGTTCGCACCACGCGTTCCAGGGTGGCTTTGACCGCGTCCCCGGAAGTCACGTCGCATTGCACACCTAGATAGTCCGGCCGTCGTCCGGCGCTGGTTGTCACTTGCGGATCGATATCGAGACCCGCTACGGCCGCACCGCGCTTTAGTAATGCCTCCACGCATGCTTTGCCGATTCCCGAGGCGGCGCCGGTTACGCAAGCGATCTCGCCCGAAAACATCGGAGGGTTGCCGGCCCGCCGGAGTTTTGCCTGCTCCAGGTCCCAGTATTCGAACTCGAACAATTCTTCTTCCGACAGCGCGCGATAACCGCCGAGCGCCTCCGCGCGCGCGATCACATCCATGGTGTGCGAGTAGAGATCGCGCGCGATCGCGGTCTCCCGGGCGGAACGCCCAATGGTGCAGAGGCCGAACTCCGGATCGAGAATCACCCGCGGTGCCGGGTCGAGCATTGTCTTCGTTTCTTTCGCGTGCGGCGCATTCCGCGCGAAGTATTCGCGATAGGAGGCGGCGTAACCGCTCACCTCGCGGCCGATCATCGGCAGACGTTTGGTGCGCAGGATATGATCCGGCGTCGCCGGCCCGCGTTGAGAAATTGCGCGAACGCTGCTTGAGCGCGCGAAGCCGATCGATTTCGGATCCGAGGCCGTGGACATGATCACAGGGAACGCCGCGGTCTCGGCGAGGTGACGTCGGAGCGCTGCCAATTGCTCGCGAACCGGACCCATAAGACTCACAGGACCTGTCGGCGGCAGCTCCCACGCCTTGTGTTCCTGCAGATAATTCTCCGCGCGTTCGACCAGGGAGACCATCCGCCGGTACGATTCCTCCGCGGTGGCGCCAAAGGAAAACATCCCGTGCTTCAGCAAAACCATCCCGACCGTCGACGGCTTTAGCTCCGCCTGAATCTTTTTCGCGCAGGCGCGGGCCAATTCGAACCCCGGCATGACGTACGGGACGATGAGGACGTCGTCGCCGTAGATCTCGCAGATGCGCGTTTCGCCATCGTCCGTATTTGTAATCGCGAGCAATGCGTCGGCGTGGGTGTGATCGACGAATTTGTGCGGGATCACCGCATGCAAAATCGTTTCGACGGAGGGAGCCGGGGCGCCGGCGCGGGTGACGCTGGCCGCCAATTCATTTACCATCTGGGGATCCGACAAGGTTTCGAGTTGCGCCAGCTTCAACAGGTGCGCCATCCGGACCGGCGTAAACCCATGTGCCTCAATCGTCTCCAAATCCCAGCCGCTCCCCTTGACGTAAAGAATTTCTTCTTCTTCGCCGACCACGTTTCTTTCGCGCACTTTCACCGAAGTGTTCCCGCCGCCGTGGAGCACCAGAGTGGCGTCGCGGCCGAGCAGGCGGGAGCTGTAAACACGCAGCTCCAGGTCGGAATTGCATTTCGCCGCTTCGGCCGGATCCCACAGGTTCTTCATTGCGCTCCGTGCATTGAACAGAGGCCCGGCGAATTGCCAACCGCAAAACGCTTTCGACCTGGCCAGGGGTTCTGAATTGACACCGTGTCGTGCGCGACCGGATACATCTCTGTGAGCGGGAAACGGGAATGATTCTCCAAAACGATTTCAAGCGGCAGTGGGAGCACGTTGAAGAGCGGGCCCTGGAAGCCGTGCGCCGGGTGGGCTCGAGCGGCTGGTTCATTCTGGGCCAGGAAGTCGAAGCGTTTGAGATGGCCTTGGCGGAATTCTGGGGAGTGTCCCACGCGGTAGGGACGGGCAACGGCCTGGATGCGTTGGAGATCGGATTACG
>JBBRMO010000055.1:0-9270 GCA_038230815.1 Chthoniobacterales bacterium | reverse complement strand
GCTCGATATCCAGGACGTGACCCGCCGGGTGGTGCGAAATCTCCAGGGCAAGGCACCCAAGGATTTTCTGAGCCTGACCCATCCGCATATTCTTCTCGCGCACAACATCACGCCATCGGACACGGCGACGATGAATCGGCAGTACGTTCTCGGACTGGCGACGGACCTGGGCAGCCGGACGTCGCACACCGCGATCATGGCCCGGTCGCTGAATCTTCCGGCCGTGGTCGGCTTGCACGACGCCAGCGAAAAGCTGGAGAGTGGGCGCGAAGTTTTACTCGACGGTTACAACGGGCTTCTCATCCTGGATCCCACTCCGGAAACGCTTTGGCATTACGGCGAGTTGGAACATAAGCGCTCGCTCGTGACGCAGCAGTTGACCGGTTTGCGCGAAACGAAGTCCACCACGCGCGATGGCCGGCACATCGTTCTCTCAGCGAATATCGAACTTCCCGATGATGTGGACGCCGCTCCGCGCAACGGCGCGGAAGGAATCGGACTCTACCGCACCGAGTTTCTTTATCTTAACCGCGCCACCCTGCCGAGCGAAGAGGAGCAATACGCGACCTATCGGAAGGTGGCCGAGCAGGTCCAACCACACCCGCTGATCATTCGCACGTTCGATCTCGGAGGCGACAAACTGGCCGGCGCGCTCGACGGCGATGATGAGATGAATCCATTTCTCGGGCATCGCGCGATCCGTTTCTCGCTCGAGCGCCTCGATATTTTTAAGGCGCAGCTGCGCGCGATCATCCGGGCCAGCGCCGTCGGCAACGTGAAGGTAATGTTTCCGATGATCTCCGGCCTGGAGGAACTGAATCGCGCTCTCGACGTTTTCGAAGAGTGCAAAACGGAATTGGAGAAAGAAGGCCACGAGTTCGATCCGAAAACAGAAGTCGGCGCCATGATTGAAATCCCGAGCGCCGCGATGTGCGCGGAACGACTCGCGCGTGAAATCGATTTTTTCAGCATCGGCACGAACGATCTTATCCAGTACGCGATTGCGGTCGATCGAACGAACGAGCGGGTGGCGCAGCTCTACCAGCCAACGCATCCCGCCGTCATTCGCCTTTTGAAAATGGTGGCAGATGCCGGCCACGCTCATGATCTCTGGGTGGGTGTTTGCGGCGAAATGGCCGGCGATCTCGTGCTCATTCCGCTGCTCCTGGGGCTGGGGATGGATGAGCTTAGTGTCGGGGCGTCATTCGTCCCGCGGGTGAAACGTGCCGTGCAAAGCCTCACGCTGGCCGATTGTCAAAAGCTGGTGGCTGATCTGTTGAACCTCGACACTTCCTCTGCGATCCTCGCGCGCTGCACCGAGATGGCGCAGGCGCATTACGGGGAGTTGCTGGGGTAACTGTTGGGTATCCTGCTCCTGATCCCTCAGGGCGCGCGACGCATTAGCCGGAGATCAGGATCGGGAGCATGAGAAAGAGCGGGTATTCCGCCGTGCTACTCTTCCTCCGTCGATTCCGATTCTGACTCGGACTCGATATCCGGCTTGAGGCCGTCCTCCTCCATTTTGCGGAGGACGTCGCTCATGTCGTCGACTTCGTCCCAGACTTCCTGGCTCACATACATCGGCGCTTTTTGCTGGGTCGCCATCGCGATGCAATCGCTGGGGCGTCCGTCGAGCTCGATGATTTTCTTTTGCTGCAATTCATTTTCCGCCCGGATGATCATGCGCGCGTAGTAGGTCGCGTTCTTGAGATCGTTGATTATGACGCGTTCCACTTTCGCGCCGAGCGCTGTCATTAAATGCCCCATTAAGTCGTGGGTCAGGGGACGTTCCTTGGAGACGTCGCGCATGAACATGGTGATGGCGCTGCCGACGGTTTGGTCGACGTAAATGATGAAGACCTTGTCGTTGTTACCGAGGAAAACTGCGCAGCCACCACTGGTCGGCAAGACTGCCCGGACCTGCACCTCGATGACCGTTTTATTCATCCGCGCAAACCGTATCAGTCCAGGTGCGAAAAACAAGCAGGGTGGAGCGCGCAACCTGCCGCCTCCCCTTCGTAATCGTGCTCCTGCTCGACCCTTTTTCGTTTTCGTTCACCAGCGAGAGCACGACCAAGAGCAAGAGCAAGAGCAAGAGCGAGAGTGCGCTCGCTGCACTCGCGCAGATTCTGTAATGCGGGCTTGCATGTCCGCACCGGTGATTGATTATGCGCTCTGCGGCCGCGGCCGCGCGAAAAAATGAAGAGCGAGTGGGACGTCGAAGCCGCCATTTCGACCTATAACGTGGACGGCTGGGGGACTGGCTACTTTACGGTCAATGCCGCCGGCAATGCGGAGGTCCGGCCCCTCAAGGAAAAAGGCGGCGCGATCGATATTCTCGACGTCGTCAACGAAGCGCGGAATCGCGGGCTGGGTTTTCCACTCGTCATCCGTTTCCAGGACCTCCTTCGGCATCGCGTCGAGTCGATCAACTGCGCATTCCAGAAAGCGATCGAGGAGTTCGGCTACAAGAACCATTATCGCGGGGTTTTCCCGATCAAGGTGAACCAGCTGCGCGAAGTGATCGAAGAGATTGTCGACGCCGGCCAGGAGTTTCACTTCGGGCTCGAAGCGGGGAGCAAACCGGAACTCGTTGCCGCGCTCGCCATGCACAAGGACCTGGAGAGCCTCATCATCTGCAACGGTTACAAGGATCGCGCTTTCATTCGCATCGCGCTTCTCGGCCGAAAGCTTGGCAAATCGATCATCATCGTGGTCGAAAAACTGGAGGAGCTCGAGCAGGCGATTCGCGCATCGAAGGAAGTTGGCGTCGAACCCCTCATTGGCATCCGCGTTCGCCTCTACAGCAAAGGCTCGGGGAAATGGTCGCCCAGCGGCGGCGAGAACGCGAAGTTCGGGCTTGATACCGCTAGTTTGGTCGCGGCGAGTGAGATGCTCAAAGAGGCGGGCCTTGGGCATTGCTTTAAGCTGGTTCATTTTCACGTCGGCTCCCAGGTGCCCGACATTTCCACGATCAAGCGGGCTGTGCGCGAAGCCGCGCGCTATTACGCCAAGCTTTTCAAACTCGGCCACGAACTCGGCTACCTCGACGTCGGCGGTGGGCTCGGGGTCGATTATGATGGTTCGCGCAGCGATTTCGATAGCTCGGCAAATTATTCGCTCCAGGAGTACGCCAACGACGTTGTCTGGAATATCATGGACGTCTGCGATTCCGAGGGCGTGCCTCATCCCGCGATCGTCAATGAGGGCGGTCGGGCGATCGTGGCGCATCATTCGGTCCTCGTCGTAGAAGCTTTCAGCTCGATCGAGAAAACGAACCCAAAGCTCAAGGTCGAGCTCAGCGAAAAGGATCACAAATTGGTCCGCGACATTCTCGACGTGAAGCAGCGGCTCAAGCGCGGCAATCGGCTCGAAAGTTTGCACGACATTCAGCAGATCAAGGAGGAAGCGCAGCAGACCTTTACGCTTGGCCTGCTCGAACTCGAGTCGAAGGCGAAAATCGACACCGTTTATTGGCAACTTGCCCAGCAGATCGTGAACATGCATCGCGGGCTCCGTTACGTGCCCGAGGAAGTCAAAGAGCTGGAGACATCGCTGGGTGACCAATACATCTGCAACTTCTCCGTTTTCCAGTCGCTCCTCGACCACTGGGCGCTTGGCCAGTTGTTCCCGATCATGCCGATCCACCGCCTGACCACCCCACCGGATCGCAACGGCGTGCTCGTCGATATCACCTGCGATTCGGACGGCAAGGTCTCGAAGTTTATCGATCTCCAGGACGTCAAATACACACTCCCGTTGCATCGGATCACGCCGGGCGAGATTTATTATCTCGGCGTCTTCATGGTCGGTGCCTACCAGGACATCATGGGCGATCTGCACAATCTTTTTGGTCGGGTGACCGAGGCGCACGTCTTCCTCGATCCGGATGAAGAGCTGGGCTGGTACATTGAGGAGGTTATCGAAGGCAGCACGATCGGCGAGGTGCTCGCGATGACGCAGTGGGACAAGGTGGAGCTAATGCGTTTGCTCAAAACGCAAGTAGACGGTGCGATCAAAGGTGATCGTCTTAAACCGAACGACGCCATGAAACTTTTGTCCGATTACGAGCGTCTCTTGAACGAGTACACCTATCTCTCACTCACAGAGGGAAAACCGCCTCCGCAACCGGGTAACTGGCTGCCCCTAAGTTGAGCGTGCGCTGTCGGAACGCGGTGACGCGTTTGCTTTTGGCGGCAATGCTGACGGCCGTGGCCCTCACCTTTGCTTCCTGCGCGGGAACCACCACCACGGCCGTGGGTGTGACCACCGTTCAGGATGCGGACGCGGCCGATAAGCACTCGCATTAACTTGGTAGGGCGAGACTCCGTCGAGCCGTTCGATCGGGATGACCATTCGCCTCATCCGGGCGCGATCAGAGTCTCGCCCTACCAGAATCTTCCTAACGAGGCCTCTCACAGAGACCCTAAAAACTGGGCGACAGCTTTCAGCGTCCGTTCATCGATCTGCTCCTGCGTCTCCCCTGCCTCTCGGAGCTGTTTTTTCGCGACGACCAGGGAGTGGTCGCCGCCTTCGACACCGTGGAGATAGTTCGGAGCTTTCATTTCGCTCCGAACATTCTCGAGGAGGTCGAGTGGGCAAAGCGAATCTCGCGTGCCTTGCACGAATAAGACCGGCGTTCGCAGATCGCGCAGGACCGTGTCCCTGATCCGTTTCGGATCGCCTCCGCCGCAAAGGGGATATCCGAAGCAAACAAGACCCGCCACCGATTCTTCCAGAGCAACGTGGCAACCGATTCTTCCCCCCATGCTTTTCCCGATCAGGATTACGACTTCCGCCTGATCCTTTCGGGCATCTCGCAATGCCTGGCGATGCGCGGCGATGAGCAGGGGTGGGGGATCAGGTCGCCTGCGGCCCTCGCGCATGTAGTCATAGTCGAAAGTGCGAACGTTCCCAATAGTGGCGAGTCGTTCGGCCCATCTTCTCATCCAGGGGTGGGATGAAGATGCGCCGGCTCCGGGAGCGAAAAGAAAAATGGGTTTCGGCGTCATTACTTGTTATGGAGCCCGAGGGCTTCAGCTAGTCGATCGAGGAAAGCGATCTGCGCTTCCTTGATCTTCACCCTGGCTTTTGCGAGGGAGAAGAATTCCGCGCGATCGACTTCTGGAAACTGCTGCATGCTCCCGGTGCGCGGTGGCCATTCGAGCTCGAAGGTATTCGAAACCGCCACAAAATCCGCGGGGCAATCGCCTTCGAACGCCCAGGCGTGGACTGTCTTGCCACCTTTTTGCTTCACGCTGCGGAGCTCGATCAAATTTACAGTGGTTGGCGCCGGGATTCCCAGTTCCTCTTCAAACTCAACCCGGGCGCGAGCGAGAAAATCTTCGCCTTCGCCGACTTCACCTTTCGGGACTGTCCATGCTCCATCATCCTTGTTCCGAAAATAAGGACCGCCGGGATGAGCCAGGAGAACCTCCGTTTTCCCGTGGTTCCGTCGGAACATTAACAGACCGGCGCTTGTCATCGATCGCTTCATTGGAAAGTCACCACCCCAGGGCCGACTTTGGCACCGCGCGCATGAAATCGTCCATCAGTTCTTCGCCGCTCTTCGATTGAGCCGCTCCGATCCACCCCTTCGAGCGTCAAGGCGCTTGACGTTCGGTATTCCGCGATAACTTAACGCCCTTATGTCGCTTTCTTTTTCAACCAAGGGCGGGCTCCGAATGGCTGCAACGGCGCTGGCCTTCACAACCTTTGCCTCGTTCGCGCAGGCTGGAAAGAAAGATCCTGCGTTCGCCACCTCCGCCACGGATCCAATGTTGCGAGGACGAATCCTGGCGCTTGCTCCGGGGATTGATCCGGAGGAAGCCGGCCGCGTCGCCGAGATTGCCTACACCACGGGGCGTGATCTGAAGAAGGAATGGAGAGTGGTCTGGCCGCCTGGGTTGCAAAATTTTCTCGTGAACACCGGTCAACGCAAAGGCGGCCTCTGTTTCCAATGGGCGGAAAGATTGCTCTGGCGCCTGAGCGAACAGAAGTGGGAGACCCTCGAATTTCACTGGGCAGAGTCGTTCGAGACTACCGCTTCCGAGCACAATGTGATTGTCGTGACCGCGAAGGGGCAACCTATGGCGCGCGGTATAATCCTCGATAACTGGCGTAACGGTGGGCGCCAGGATTGGGGCCAGGTCACCGAGGATCCCCACTATCAGTGGCACGAAAATAAGAGGCAGTTCAATCACGTCCTGAGCAGGAGAGTGGCACCGACTCCTTCGCCGACCGCTCCCGCCAGTTCCGACACGTCTGCTCCAGGTGGGCAGACAAGAGAATGAGGATTGAGTGGCAAACGGGTTGGGCTCTGCTCTTTGCCCGGCTCATTCCCGGCCTCATCTTTTGATGGCCTGCGTCTGGAAAGTCTTTCAGTCAGGTCCGCTCGAGCGTGCGAGAAAATAGGTGCGGCCCTTCGTCGGCGTCACAATTCCTAGAGTCGAACTGAGCGCAGAGAGAAAACGACTGGCTCTCGCTGAATTACCTTCTGGCCGGGCGAAGGGTCGGTCTACTTGATCCGGGTAAACACCAGCCTGGAGCCGGCGGGATCTGTCAAAACCATTCGGTTATCTGTTAACTCCAGTTGATAAATAGAAGTTCCCCACGGCGTCTCGATTTTCAACCGCTGGCGATCGCCAAAGGTATAACGCCCCTTTATGCTTCCCATAAGGACGGAGCGGTCCTGGGCGAACTCCCAAACCATGGCGGTTGAATCTCCGGATCGCCACTTTCCGATGATATCCTTTTGAGAATTATCGCACCCGACCATGGCGCACAGGAGAAAAACTGACGTAAGAATCAGGGCCGACAGCCGCAGGGATTTTGTCGCCAATTCGCGCGTGTCGTATTGAAGGATGGGACGGCGATGAAGGGCTTCAGCACGCCGGGATCCAGAGGACACCGCTTCGCGATCCTTTGTTCTCAATTTATCTCGTACTCAACGTCCACTACAACCCGGACTACTTTACGCTCCGGGGTGGCATCGTCGCGGTTCTCCACCTTGAACCAACCCTGGGTGGCGTTTCGCAGTTTACCCAGAGTCGTTTGCGAATCGCGCGAGAATTGTTCCGCGGCCACCCGAGCGTTTTTCGTCGCTTCCTGGATCATGGCCGGCTTGATTTCGTTGACCTGGTTAAAGATGTAGTTTGGCTCGGCTTTGCCCGAGAGAAGCACCCCGCTTACCATCAGGTTGGACGCGGAAGCGAGCGCCGGCTTGATCAGATCGACTTTCGAGGTGCGGAGCAGAACCGATTGGTAGGCTTTGTAACGCTCCGGTGGTGGAGGCACATCTTTTTCGCGGACTTCCATGGTCGTGTCCTGAAGGGAAGGTGGTTGGACTGACAGGTCGGCTTCGGCAAAGCCTGCCTCCTTCAGGAACGAGCTCACAGCCTTGGTACTTTCGGCCAGCTTCTTATTGATCTCGCCCAGGTCGTTTCCATTCGCGGAATACCCTATGGTCCAGGTGGCGACGCTCGCCGGAACTTCGCGTTCCGAAAGGCCCTTCACCGAAATAATGCGGCGGCCGGCGTTTCTATCCGAAATGCCCTTTCCCACGAAATAACCCGCCGTCGCCACCCCGAGGGCAACAACGAGCGCCGCAGCCACCGACGAAGAATTGAAGGAAGTCACGCAGCTAAGGACCGGAAATTCTTACCTTACTGGCGGGGGCGTCGGCTTTTTGGCAACTTTTTGAGTGCGCGTGGTGGTCTGAGTCTTCGGAGGGACGTAAGTGGTCTGCTTGGGGCCCGTTCGGGTTATGATCGGGGGCGGAGTCGGGGTAGAAGGCGGTTTGGTGTTGCCGGGAGGCTGGGTGGTGATCGGACGCGGAGGTTGGTTCGTGACCGGAGGTTTGGTGGTGGGCGGCGCTGGAGCGGGACCGGGACCGGGGCCGCGGTTCGGGCGCGGGTTAAAGAAAGGCGGGTTGAATACGATGTTCGGTCCACGGTACGAGGGCGGCGGCGGCTGTTGCGCCACGGCCATGATCAACGGCAGGCTCGGGAGCGGCTTGAAGTCGGTAATCAGCGGATGGGTTTGCATCAATTGATTCACGTCGAAATTCACTGGCATGGGCAGCGTGGTCGCTCCCGCGGGCACATCGATCATCTGGCCGGCCGCAACCTTCCGGAATTCGCCTGGATTTTTTTTCAAAGAAACCCGTGAACTGCCTTCCAACGTGAATAATTTGCTGTGCCCCCCCCGGGGTGCTTCGAAGATCACGGTCGTCCCGGTGACGGCCACGGTGACGACATTGTTCCTGATCGAACCGCCTCCGGAATCCTTCGGGACGCGGAGTAGGATGGAGCCGGTGTCCACATTCGCGGTCCGGCCGGCTTTGCTGAAACTGAAGACCGTGTTCGCGCCCAACCGCGTGATGGTGAGATCGGAGAAAGTTAGTTCGGAACGCGAATCGCCGCCCGTGCGCACACCCGTATCCTCGGAAACCTTGTCGTTCACCGCGGCGGCGCGCGCGGCTGCGCCTGCCGGCAAAAGTTTAACGTCGCGGATAATTTGCGTGACGCGTGCGTCTTTCGATGCCCCGGCCTTCGCCGGTAGCGGCAAAACAAGGCCAACGCAGCTGAGTGAGCCGACCACGATCTTACATAGAAATTTCATAGGAGATTTTTGGTTCGGGATCGCCTGAGAATGCGCAATTCCCTGCCGAATGTCGAGCTCAAACCCAGCGTTAGAGTGTGGGGGGCCTCATCAGAGCGAGGGCGATTACGCTGGCGACGAACGCGAGAAATGCCAGAGCTGCCGCAGCAAAGAGAGCGGTGCGCGCGGGATCCTTTTTAGTTTTCCGGCTCGGGAATGGTGAAGCATTGGCAAAATCCACCGGACGCGCGCTCGACTCCGCCGGGCTGGCCGCGGCTTCCTCGAGGCGCGGTAATGGCTGGTCGGCGCTGACGATGTCACGTTCATAAGAGGCGTCGACTTTTCCAAACCGGATTCGATCGCCCGCCCGCAGCTGCACTGCGGTGATCGGCTGCCCATTAACGAGCGTTCCGTTCGTCGATCCGAGATCCTTCAAGTAACAATTCTCCGCCACCATCGCGATCTCCGCGTGTCGGCCTGAGACGGAAGTATCTTCAAGGGGGATCGAGTTCTCCGGCGACCGGCCGATCGTGTAGGTCTCCTCCACCAGATCGTGCGAGGTCGATTCGCCGGTCTCGGAACGAATGGTCAGCTTGGGCATGACGCAATTTGATAGGAGGGCCGCGGGAAGGCAATCCTCTTCGCTCCTTCCTGCTCCTGCTCCTGCTC
>JBBRMO010000054.1:0-9348 GCA_038230815.1 Chthoniobacterales bacterium | reverse complement strand
TGCTGCGCGCTCTGGGCGATTACGGTCAACTCATGGTTTTCCCGTGGAACCTTCACATGGAACGAACCGTCCATGTCGCAGCAGCCGCTGCGACGGATTGGCCTGACCTGGTTTCAAGACACTATCTCTCCGCCCTGGGCCTGCTCACCGCTGCGGTCCTTCTCTATGGAGCTTGGAGAAAAGGCAAAGGACGGCCCATCCGAGTTCTGGGGGCGAGCTGGTTCATCCTTGCCTACCTGCCGGTGTCGAATGTGTTCCCATTGAATGCAACCGTGGCCGAGCACTGGTTATACCTGCCCAGCGTGGGATTCCTGATCTTTGCAGCGGGCTGCTGGCTTGAATGGCCGTCCCGTGGGCGAAAAGTATTGGGCGCGCTCGGTTTGGTCGCGCTTCTCGGGTTGAGTGGGCGAAGTTTTGTTAGAAGTGGTGATTGGCTCAGCCCCGAAATTTTTTATCGGCAATCACTCGCCGCGGGCGCTCTTAAAACCAGGGTTGCTCTGAATCTGGCTCAAAGTTATGCCGCCCAGGAAAACTATTCCAAAGCGGAAGCTCTGCTCCGAAAAGTGGTGGCCATGAATCCAAATTACTCGATGGCGCAAAATGCTCTTGGACACCTTCTCCTTCACGAAGGCAAGAAAGCCGAAGCCGAACAGATCTTCGCCAGGGTCGCGAGCGTGGCACCCGAAAACGAGCCGGGGCAACCGCGCACCTGGATCGCTTCGCTCAATCTTGCCTACATGAAGTACTCCGAGCACGATCTACCTGCCGCCCTTGTCATCCTGGAAAAAGCGCGCGTAAATTATCCGGATACTTGGCGCCTGATTAATTTGGAATCGGAGATTCTGCGGGGCGAAGGGAGGAGCCAAGAGGCCCTAGCCTTGGTGGAACATTTCCGGGATAGCCACTGGTGGCATTGCGCCGCCGCGACCGAAGCCGGTCGGATTTACCTTGAACAACAACGTTTTGTCGAAGCCGAGACCGTGCTTCGCCGGGCGAGCTGGCTCGACATCCATGACGCTGACTCCCTTAACCTGATCGCCGCGATGAACATCGGCCAAAACCAGCTCGAAGCCGCCTGCGAAAGCCAGAGTCGCGCGGTTCGCCGGCAACCCGATCAACCACGGCAATACCTCCTCCTGGCTGACGTCTTGGAAAAACTGGGCCGTCACGAGGAAGCGCAGGTGGCGCTTGCCCAGGTTCACTCGCTCCAGGCGCTCGCGAAATCACAATCTCCTAACCAGGTCGCGGACTAACTCGCGAGGCCCTCGCGGTTGTAGCGCGGCGTGATAAACTACCACGCCATGGAGATCATCGTCCTGGGAGCCGGGGCCATTGGAAGCCTCTACGGAGCGAAGCTGGCGACGGCGAACGACGTGACCCTGGTCGGTCGCGCGAAACATGTCGCCGCGATTAATTCGCACGGTTTGGACATCGAGGGCATCGAGTCCCGGGTTGTTCCGATTCGGGCCGCGACGTCGATCGCGAAGATCGGGGCAGATGCCGTGATTCTCCTGACGACGAAAGTCACGGACGGAGCCGCCGCGCTTGCCCCCATCGCATCGCTGGTGCGCGCAGACACGACGATTCTCTGTCTCCAAAACGGGCTCGGCAGCGAGTCAATCGCGCGCACCGTGCTGGGCGATCGTGGGGTAGTCCTGCGTGGGATCACGCAATTCGGCGCGATCTTCAAATCCCCGGGTGTCATCCAATTCATGGCCCTGGGTTACACCCTGATCGAGCAGAACGAACGGAGCGATCGCATCGCTCGCGTCCTCACCGATGCCGGCCTCGATTGCCGCGTGTCCTCAAATATCATGGCGGACGTTTGGCATAAACTCGTAATCAATTGCGTCGTCAATCCAATCACGGCGATCCTGGGCTGCGAAGTGGGCGGTATCGCGAATCCGGAGCTGGACCCGCTTAAGCGATTGGTCATCGATGAATGCATCGCGGTGGCCGCGGCGGAAGGCATCACCTTCGTGGGCGACTTCATGCGGGAAATCGACGACCGCTTCCGGCCTTCGCACAATATCGCGTCGATGCTTCAGGATCTGCGCCGCGGCCACCCCACGGAGATCGATTACCTGAATGGCGCCGTCAGTGCCCTGGGAACCCGGCACCGCCTGGAATGCCAGGTGAACGACGCCCTCACCGGGATCATCAAAGCGATGGAAGCGGCTTCATTGCTCCCAGAGAAAATGCTCGAGCCGGAGCCGGCCTAATCTCGACTTCGCCTCGTCGCTGCGGGCGCCGCCGGCCGAGGCGAGCTTTTGGTAAACAACGGCCGCCGGTTGCCATTTCGAATCGTCCTCGAGCAAACGCGCCGCGTTGAATCCTGCTTTGTAGTACCAAAAAAATTCTCGCTGTGGTCGATCGGGCCGATTCTCCCCCTCGATAATTTTGTAGAACGCCGCGAGCGCGTTTTCGCGATCGCCCAGTTTCTCAAGACAGATTCCCTTCTTGAACAGCGCCTGGTTTCGCCAGTGGACGGGCGCATCCTTTTGCCCGGCGAGCTGAATATAGATTTCGATCGCGCGCTGGTAGCTCTCGCGGTTCGTCTCGCCCTCTTCATACAGGATGTCGCCCTTGCCGCAAAGCGCCTCGCGCTTTTCCTCCGGCTTTGCGTTCCCCTGCAACACCTCGTCGTAGAGCGTCGTTGCGTCCTGGCTCTTGCCCAGCTTGCGCTCAATCGCGGCCTGCTCGTTTCGCGCCGCCCATTTCAATTCACCGTTTCTTTTTACAACTTCGTCGAGCAACACCAGGGCGCGATCGAGGGATTGCGCCGCCATGCTCTGGGTGGCGGACTTCGCCGCAAAAAACAGAGCCCGTTCCGTGAAGGGGCCCCGCGGATTCTCCTGCGCCAGGATTTGGAATTGGGTCTGGGCGTTCGGGAAATCCTGCCGCCGGTAGTAGGTCTCCGCCAGTTTCATCCGCACGTCGGAAACGAAAGGCGATCCGGGATATTTCCGCAGAAACTCCGTCGCCGCGGAGATGACCTTCGTGGCATCGGAGTCCGGTGCAGCGTCCTCGATCCAGATCGTGAGATAGTCCGCCCGCTCAGCGGCTCCGGGATTGGGCTGGCTGCTTCTGGCTCGCTCCAGGTTCTTCCGAGCCTCTTCGAAACGCGGAGGGGCGGCATGAAAAGCCAGTTCGGCCAGCGTCACCCACGCCTCCGCCACACGCTTGTGACGCGGAAACTGACGCACAAAACTTTCCACTGTCTCCCCAGCCTTGCTGTTCCCTTGCGCCGCCTGGGTCAGTCCTTCCTCGAGTAGAAGATCGGCCCGTGCCTCATCGTTGGCCCCGCTGTCTGCCAGCGCTTTGGTGTCCACCAGGAATCTCTCTCTGTCGTTCTGCTGCAGCCAGGCCAGCGATGCATTGAAAAGCGAGTCGCGACGCAGGCGCGGCGAATTATTTGCAACCTGCTCAAAGGCTTGTGCGGCTTTGTCAAAATGTCGGGCAAGATATTGGGCGCGGGCCACCAGAAGAGAGAGGCGCTCAGACCAGACGGTCGATGGATGAAGCTTCATCGCGTCGTTCAGGATGGTAAGCGCCTCGTCGAAATGACGGCGCTCGATTTCGAATTGCGCAAACTCGAAGAGTCCTTCGGCCAGGGCCGGAAATGGGGCGTGATCGTCATGCAACTTCGTGTAAGCCTGCAGCGCCGCCTCCGGACGGCCCGCGCGAAGTTCGGCCCGGGCCAGATACCACTGCGCGAGCGATCGCCGCGGCTGGGCGGAGTCATTCGCCCAACGGGCGAGTTCCTGGCTGGATGGTTGGCGCTCAGCGCGATACAGCTGATCGAGTTTTTCGAAAATTACCGGCAACTCCGGATCCGTTGGATGGTGCTCGACAAAATCCTCCAGCGGGTCGTCGCCCACTTCCGGCGTTTGCAATTGCAAATGAGATTCTGCCACCGCGCAAAGGGTCGCAATCAGGACCGCGCGGCTGGCGCCTTCCGGACGGCGCAGGATTGTCTGGTAAAGTTCAATCGCGCGCTCGTGGTGATTGAGCTGCGCCTCGAGCCGGCCTTGCAGATAACGTCTCTCCTTTTTGTCTGCCAGCGCCGCCGGGCGCGTCTTATCGAGAATTCGACGGGCGCCAGCGTTGTCTCGCTTGTCGAGTAAGAGCTCGATCGAACGCAACTGCGCGCGGTCGGTCCATTGGGGATCGCTCAGGAGCGCCGCAAATAATTGGAGCGCTTCATCAAAACGTTGGAGAGCTCTGAGCGCCTCCGCCTGGCCGAAGAGAGCGGCGGTCCGGAAGGGTGAAGGGTTCTGGCGGGCGACCTTTTGGTAGAGAGGAAGCGCTTCGGTCCATCGTTGAAGCGACGCCAGGGCCTGGGCGCGCCAGAGCCAGGTCGCGGGGAGGTCTTGTAAAGCCGGATCTTGCAGCACGGTCAGCGCCTCTTCCGCCTCGCCTGCCGCGAGCAGCGCTTCACCCAGTTTCGCTGTCGCCGTTTTTCTGTCCGGTTCCGCCAGGTCGCGCTTGAGGATCTCCCGCAGCCGCATGACTGCTACCTGGGGCACACCTTCGTCCAGTGGGCGCACCGCCGCGTCCCAGTCCGCGATCTGCCCCGGCGCCGGATTCGCTGTGAAGAGGAGGAAAGCGAGCAGCCCCGAAACCGTCGGTCCCCGCGCGCACAATTTCTTCATCCAAGACCTCTCACCTCGTTGCATCGCTCCGATTCTAGAGTGCACCTCCCTTGCAAACAAACCCGGATGCGGACGAAATTCGGTTAAGACGCCTTTAGAACGGGCCTTGCATGCGGTCTGCTTTAAGTAACTTAACGATTCCTCCCGCCATGATTAACCAGAAAGACTTCGACCGCCTCGCGCCGTTCGCTTCCGCGTGGGCGACGAGCCAGGAGAATTATATCCTCGAACATGGGGTCCCGCTCACCAGGGACCAGGCATCGGACGCGCGGCAAACCGGCGTCCGGGAACCGAGCCGCGTTCGAGTCCTCCTCGTGGACCGGATCCCGTTGCCGGAGGACAAAGAACTGGCAAACGCTGCGCGCCAATCCCAAATCATTACCGACACCTCTCGCGCCGTGGCCATCGGCTACGGCATCATTATTCGGGCGGATAGCTGGCTTAACCGCGAACTGCTCCTCCACCAGCTCGTTCACGTCGCCCAGTGCGAACGCAGCGGCGGCCTCGAATCATTCGTGAGTGAATATCTTCTGGACCGTCGCAGCTCTCGCGATTTTAGCCTCGGCTCCCTAGAAGACGAGGCGCGCTCGCTCGCCCGTGAAATCTGCGCCGGCGAAAAAATCGGAGCCGCTTAATCTGATTATTCGGCCAGCCAGCGCGGTCTCTGACCGGCGTGGGCAGGTCGCCGGACAACTCAGCCGCCAAAAAGCGGTTTGTGCTTCCGCTTGTTCCGCGCGTTGTCCGGCTCAGTCTTGACCAAGTTGCCCGCTTCGTTGACGTAAACCTTTATCCATTGGCCGTCGCTCCCCTTTATCGCGACGCAATAGAACACGACCCCATTTGTGCTTCCCTTTTGCACTTCCTTCACCTTGCCGCCACCGGCGTTGTTTTGCACGGTCGCCTGGATCGGCGCGGGCACGTCTCTCCAATTAATGAAAGTGGCAGGCGGCTTTCGACCCTTGCCGAATGCCTGGCCCGCGAGCACCAGGAGCGCCGCGGCGGGTAGCAGAATCCTGACTGGTATCGTCATAACGGGTGGAGACAGACTAACTGCCTGGAGCGATAACCCCTGCCAACCCGCTTTGTTGCGCTGGAGCTAAGGACGTTTCCGGACGCGCGCGACGGCCGCGATGAGGATGCCGAGAACGACGGAGGAACCGCCAAAACAAAGCCACCAGATCGCCACGCTCGGGACCGCCCTCATTTGCTCCGCCCAGCCGAGCAGCACTGCGAGGAGACCCAGCGCTGCGATCGTAATGCCAAGCCCGACCAGTGCTTCGGAAGAAATTGTCGCTGTTTCGGATCGGTTCGGTGTTTTAGGCGCGTTCATGCAAGCGGAAATTAGGAGGGTGCGCCCAGAATGCAATTGGTGCTTCCGATATCACCTTTCGCTCGCGGGCGCCGCCATTCCCTCCGAACCTCAGCCCCGTCGAGGAGTCGTGATAAATAGCCGGGGCGAACTGGTCCAGACGCAGTCGTGATTACAGGCAGCCCGACCTTCCTGTTTGAACTCGGTGAATGTGTCCCTGGATTGCGCTTTCAACGGCAGCACGCTTCCCTAGACTAACGACTGCCATGACAATGCGAATTCTTCTCATTCTCGCACTGGGCTGCTTCTCGGCCTGGGCTGCGGAAAACTCATCGCCCACTTCGCCGGGAACCTCCACCAGACCGAGCGAAGCCTCAATTAAAGAACTCCTCGAGGTGGCCCAGTCCCACAAGCTGGTCGACTCGGTCATAGCCCAAATGGACAACCTGATGGAGCAGACCATCGCCCAGGCCACAAAAGGCCAGCAGGTTCCGCCCAAGATCCAAAAGGATATCGACCAACGGCGCGGCGAGATGCGGGCTTTAATGAAAGAGCTGCTTGATTGGACAAAACTGGAGCCAATCTACGTGCGGATTTATCAGAAGACCTTTACCCAGCAGGAGATAGACGGAATGATCGCGTTCTACAAAACACCAGCGGGCCACGCCGTGGTGAGCAAAATGCCAGCGGCCATGCAAAACACAATGGACGAGATGCAGGGATTGATGGCTCCCGTAATGGAAAAGATGCAGCGGATGCAGCAGGAAGTGGTGGCCGGGATAAAGGCCGAAACCAAAAACAAGGGTGGTTGAACCGCGGGCGCGGAAAACTGACCAGCTAGCTGTTATCCCCGAACCAAATTGCGCAGCTCCAGGTTACCGCAGCCGCAAATCCGCCCAGGGACACCACCACCAACATCGCGAAACTAATGAGTTCCAGAAATTTGACCATAATTTCATTAGGGAAACGATGGGACGTCCCCTTCGGGATTTATGAACGCCGCGGCCGCGTCAAAGTTGCGCGGAAATGCCATCGCGTTCCCCGAGCAGCAAAAAAAATTAGAAAAGCCTGCTCTAAAAAACCGGCTATGCTGGGTCATGAATTTCCGACGGGCCTGCTTTTCTTTGATGATCGTCGCTCTTCTGCCGGCCCTGCTCTGGGGGCGTGAGGCGCGGGAGCAGGCGCGAATCGATTTTCTCATTCACGGCGTCGAGACCGCGACGGATGTGAAGTTTATCCGGAACGGGAGCGATTACGATGGGATCGCCGGCGCGAAACACTTGCGGATGAAGCTCAATTACGCGGGGGAACGGGTCAAAACGGCGGAAGATTTCGTGAAGTATTGCGCCTCTGAATCCTCGTTTACTCATCAAAAGTATAAGATCCGCTCGGCCGACGGGACGATGACGGACACGGCCACTTATTTCCGCGCGAAGCTGCGCGAGTTTGATGAGAAGCACTAGCCAGCGCAGCCGGGCCGTGCGGATCGCCCTTCTGCCCCTGGCCCTGCTCGCCGCCTGCAGCTTCCAGGAAGGCAAGAAAGTGACGCAGGAAGTCGCGCCGCTTTATTCGGCGGACTCTCCAGAGTTCCGCCAGGCCACGGGCTCGCTTCTGGGTGGCAATTTTGTTTCGGGCAATAACATCACAACCCTGGTCAATGGCCGCGAAATTTTTCCGGCCATGCTGAGCGCCATTCGCGCGGCGCGCCGTTCGATCGATTTCGAAACCTACATTTTCTGGGACGGCGAGATCGCAAAAAAAATGACCGAGGCACTGGCGGAACGCGCGCAAGCCGGCGTGATGGTAAACGCAATTCTCGACGCTCAGGGGACGGACAAGATGGGAAGTGAAAATCTTGCGCGCCTAGAGAGCGCGGGCGTGAAAGTGGTGAAGTATCACTCAATCGTGTGGCTCGATCCCCGGCGTTACAACAACCGGAGTCATCGCAAACTGCTCGTGATTGATGGAAAGGTCGGATTTGTCGGCGGCGTGGGGATCGCAGACGAATGGCTCGGCGATGGAGAATCGCCGGAGCATTGGCGTGATAATCATTACAAGGTTACCGGCCCCGTCGTCGCGCAGCTCCAGGCCGTTTTCATGGATAACTGGCTCAAGACTCGCGGCGAAGTCTTGCATGGGCCGGAGTATTTCCCGCCGCTCGCCGCCACCGGCCCTTATACCGCGCAGGCCTTCAAGAGCTCGCCCCGCCAGGGCGATATGGATATTCACCTGATGTATCTGCTCGCCATCGCCTCGGCCCAACACAGTCTGTTGATTGAAAATGCTTATTTTCTCCCCGACGATTTGATGCGGAAGGAACTGATCGCGGCGGCGAAAAGGGGCGCGAAAGTAGAAATTGTCGTCCCGGGCGAGCACATCGACCAAAAGGCGGTCCGCTACGCGTCGCGAAAGCACTGGCCGGAATTGCTCAAGGCGGGAATCAAAATCTACGAATACCAGCCGGCCATGGTGCACGTGAAGCTGATGGTTGTGGACGGCGCGTTCGTGTCGGTCGGGTCGGGAAACCTGGACCTGCGATCAATCCGGTTGAATGACGAAGCGAACATGAACGTGTTGAACCGCAGCTTCGCCTCGCAACAAA
Source organism: Chthoniobacterales bacterium (assembly GCA_038230815.1). Classification (GTDB taxonomy): domain Bacteria; phylum Verrucomicrobiota; class Verrucomicrobiia; order Chthoniobacterales; family UBA10450; genus AV80. The sequence goes on along the minus strand of JBBRMO010000054.1, from coordinate 782 downwards.
CGCGGCTCTTCACCGCAGACAAACGCCGCTCGCGCGAAATTACGCTGAATGCAACCGGTAAACTCACTTTCCTTCATCCAGTCGAGCAGGCGGCCAGCGTGGTGGCACCCGAGCTCTGAAGCAGGGGGTTATTGGTAAGCAAGGACCTCGCGGATCGACATGCGAAGGAGGCGGCTGACCGAAAGCCCCACCCCAAGGACCACCAGCAGGACGCCGCCGGAAAGCAGGCCGAGACCAGCCCGCGAAATATAGAGCGGTACCGCGACGTGCAGCAGTTGCCGCTCCGCCATCCCGTTTAAGAGCCGCGCGAAGAAGATCCCGCCGGCCACCGAAAAAATTGCGCTCGCCAACGCCACCGCTCCGCCTTCGACCAGAAAAATCGAAACAACCGAGCGCGGTTTTGCTCCCAGGGCGCGGATCACGCCGATCTCGCGGCCGCGCTCCAGGACCCCCAGACTCACTGTTGCGATCAGGCTGATCGCGCCGACAAGAGCGGAGGCGAGCGCGATCATTTTCATGACGTGCCCCACGACAGCAAAGTGTTCTTCGAGCGACGCACGGAATTCGCTCTTCGTGTTGACCAGACTCGGAGTGAGCCGCGCCTCGAGCAGGGCCTGTTCGAGCGCGCCGGCTGCGAGTTGCTCGTGGCCCCCCTGGGTTCTCACTCGTAAAACCGTCGACGCGTCGCCGAGAGCGGTGATATTTTCAAAGATTGGGAATGCCGCGTAAATGACTGGTAACCCAATCTCCTCGACGATACCGACGATGCGCACTTTCGTTTT
>JBBRMO010000053.1:0-9518 GCA_038230815.1 Chthoniobacterales bacterium | reverse complement strand
GGCCCGCTCGCGCTCGATCTGCCGGTCACCGCGAAATATTTCATGGGCAAACCACTCGTAAAAGCAAAGCTCACCTGGTCCCTGGTCGCACGCGACGAGCCGTTCCGACCGGAGGGCCTCGCTGATTTCGCCTTCGGCAACGCGATCGAGGATTTCCGACTAAACAAAGCGCTCGATCGGATCTCGCAATTCAACGCCCAGGGCGAGACGGATATCGATGCCGCCGGCGCGGCAAAGATTGCCGCCCAGGTGCCGATCAATCCGAAGGCGCCGCAGCCTCGGGCGACCAAGCTGCTTTGCGAGGTGACTGACCTCAGCCAGCAGACCGTTTCCGAGTCGCGTTCATTCATGCAGCACAGCTCGGAGTATTATTTCGGGTTTCGCCGGCTCGACGGGGTCTTCAAGGAAGGAAACGTGTTGCCGATCGAGCTGATTGCCGTGGGCACGGATGGCAAGGTCTTGCCATCGGCGGTTAAATCGAAAATTCGGCTGACCCGGATCAACTGGCAGACCAATCGTCTCGCCGCCGCCGGGGACACCACGGAGTTCGAGAGCAAAGCCGACCTGCACGTGGAATGGGAACGCGAGCTGACGACGACGCCCGGGCTGGGCCCGGATCGGAAGTCGATAGTTGCGACGATGTCCGACGCGCTCGCGGGAAAGCCGGGTCAATATCTGCTCGAAGCGACCGGGAAAGATGGGCAGGGCCATGACATTCTTACCTCCGTGACCTTCGAAGTCGCGGGAGCGACGGAGACCGTGTGGAATTATCGGAACCCGTACTCGATCGATCTGGTGACCGACAAGGAAAGCTACAATCCCGGACAGACCGCGACGATCATGGTGAAGACGCCGATCGCGGGAGATGCGCTGGTGACCGTCGAGCGGGATCGCGTCCTGCGATCGTTTGTGGCGCGGCTGAGCGGGAACGCGCCTTCGGTCCAGGTTCCGTTGCTGGAGACGGATGCGCCGAATGTTTTCGTCTCGGTAATTCTCTTGCGCGGTGCAAACGACAGCCCGCGCAAGATTAAGACGCCGGAATACCGAATTGGTTACTGCGAAGTGAAAGTAACCCGGCCTAACGACAAGCTGGTCGTGACGGTAAAGCCAGGCGGTCCCACCGCCAAACCCGGCGAAAAAGTGCAAATCGATGCCGACGTCCACGACCGCTCCGGCAAGGCCGCGGCGGATTCCGAAGTGGTCCTCTTTGCGGTCGACGAAGGCGTGCTCTCGCTCACCGGGTATAAGACCCCCGATCCGCTCACGTTCTTCAATCAGCGCCGTCGGCTCGGCGTGCAAACCAGCCTGACCCTGCCAACCCTGTTGAAGGAAGATGCTGATGAATCCGATTTCGCCAATAAAGGATACCTGATTGGCGACGCCAAGGGCGGTCCGCCGATGCTGGATGGATTGCGGAAAAATTTCCTCGCGTGCGCGTTTTGGAACGCGACCCTGCGGACCGACGCGCAGGGCCACGTCCACGGCGAGTTCACGGCGCCGGATAGCCTGACGCGCTATCGTGTGATCGCGGTCGTCGCCTCGAAGCAAAACCAATTTGGCACAGGAGAATCCGCGGTCGAGATCAGCAAACCGATCATGCTGGAGGCATCGCTGCCACGCTTTGGCAATCTCGGCGACAAAATCATCCTGCGCGCGGTGCTGCACAACAACACCGACGTCGCGGGCGAAGCCGATGTCGAGTTGCAGCTCGATGCGACCGCGAAGGCGGCCGAGACGAAGCGCCACGTCACTTTGCCGGCCAGGGGATCGATCCCGCTCGATTTTCCGGCGGAACTCATTGCGATGGGTCACGCCCAATGGCGCTGGAGCGTTCGCTTCACCGCTTCGGGCCAGAACGGTGAGCTGACGGACGGGTTGCAATCGGACCTTGAGGTCAATTATCCGGCGCCGTTCCTTCGCGAAGTGCAAACGAAACGGATCGAAAACAACGAAACGGAGATCCGTATTTCCGATCCGCAAATTCTCGAAGGCACGGGAAAGGTGGACGTGAATGTAGCGAACACGCGTGTGACTGAGATTCGCGAGTCGCTTCGGCAGTTATTGCATTATCCGTACGGGTGCGTCGAACAGACGACTTCCAGCCTCCTCCCCTGGCTGACGGTCCGCGATCTTCGCGCGACGCTCCCCGAGCTGGCGAAAAGTGATGCCGAAATCGCCGAGGTGGTGAACCGCGGAGTGAACATGCTGCTTTCAATGCAGACCGGTTCCGGTGGCCTGAGCTACTGGCCGGGCGGCCGCGAACCGATGCTGTGGGGCAGCGCGTACGGCGGACTCGCGCTTGCCCTTGCGCAAAAGGAGAAATTTCCGGTGCCCGCGGCGGAAACGAAGAAGTTATTTGGTTATTTGAGCGAGCAACTTCGCGGGACGGCGAAGGATGCGACCGGTTATGGACTCTCCGATCGTTGTCTTGCCGTCTACACGCTGGCAATCGCCGGGAAGCCTGAACCGGCTTATCACGATTTATTGTTCCAGAAGCGCGCCAGGCTGAGCGCCGAAGATCGCGCGCTCGTCGCGCTGGCCGTAATCGAAAGCAAGGGACCGAAAGCGATGATCGACGAACTGCTGCGGATGCCGGAAGGCAACGACGGCTACGTTGAGCAGTTCTTTGGTTCGGTGGCGCGTGAAAACGCGCTGCATCTTATGGCCTGGACCCTCTACCAGCCGGCGTCGCCGCGAGTGGACGAATTGGCCACCGAACTTTTCTCGCGTCGGAGCAACGGCCATTGGGGCACGACCCAGGCAAACGCCTGGTCGGTTCTCGCCCTCTCCTCTTATTTGCGCAAGATCGAGACGGGGGACCGCAAGGCGACGGGCGAAGTGCGCTGGAACAACGCAACCACACCGTTTTCGCTGAGCGAGTCAAAGCCGCTCGCGACCGCGACCTTCCCCATCGAAGGAAAAGGTGGCGCCGAACCCATTCACCTGAGCAAGACGGGGGGCACGGTTTACACGGAGACGACGGCGGAAGCGCGGCCGAAACTGATCGACCAACCTCGGCAGAATCGCGGTTACTCGATTACACGCCGATACGCGAAACTGGGAGACGACGGCAAATTGGGCGCGGCGGACAATTTGCGAGTGGGTGATCGGGTGTTGATCACGCTCGATATCGAGGTGCCGCGCCGCGCGACCTACCTCGCGGTGGTCGATCCGTTGCCGGGAGTTTTTGAAGCAATTAACCCGGCCTTTAAGTCGCAGGAAGTGGTCGCCGGTGAAACCCTCGGGACGGAGTGGGTGAGCGATTACAAGGAGCTTCGCACCGATCGCGCCCTCTTTTTCTCTGACCTGCTTTATCCCGGTCAATACACCTTGCGCTACCTGGCACGCGTCATCTCGGCCGGCGACGCCATCCCACCGTCGGCAAAGATCGAAGAGATGTACCACCCGGAACGGATGGGGACGACCGAGACGCTGCGGGTCCACGCCGACTCGTTGAAGTGAAAACGCGTTACAGCGAGTCTTGGGGAGCGCAGGCTGGCAGCCTGCCCCTCTCGGCAGCCTGCCGAGAGGGCGTTTTCCGGTTATATCACGATCGAAAGCTGCAACCCCGGATGTTGCCGGCAGGCTGCCGGCAACTGCAGGCTGGCAGCCTGCGCTCCCCAGAGCTGGAAACAAGCGCGACATGACTCGTAGATTTCATCCCGGATCGATCGTTGCGACGCTCGCGGGACTTCTGCTCGCGGGTGAATTAGCCCTGAAGATCGTTCCGATTCCGGTATCGTTACTGCGGCCGCCGGTGCAAAGTATCGCGCTCCTGGACCGGTATGGAATTCCATTGCGCGAGACCCGCGTCGCCGAGCGATTCAGCCACGAGCTCGCGCTCGAAGAAGTACCCCGGAATGTGATTGCCGCCGTTCTGGCGGCGGAAGACAAGCGCTTCTATTCCCATCATGGGATCGATTGGCTCGCCGCTGGTCGCGCCGGATTCGCGGGTCTAAAGAGTGGGCGCATCGTTTCGGGTGCTTCCACCATCACGCAGCAGCTCGTGAAAATTTCCGAGCGCAGGCCGCGAACTCTGCGGGCGAAATTGATTGAGAGTCTCACCGCTCTTCGTTTGGAGCAATCATGGTCGAAGGACCAAATCCTTGCCGCCTATCTGAACCGGCTCGATTTCGGCAACTTGAATATCGGGCTGGCCAGCGCCGCCGATTATTACTTCGGCAAACCGGTTTCCGATTTGAGCGACGCGGAAGCTGCGTTTCTCGCGGGATTGCCGAAAAATCCCCGCAGACTCAACCCGCACGTCGCGCTGGAGGCGGCGCGCCATCGCCAGCTCACCGTCTTGGGGCGGATGCGAGACAATCGTCAACTCGATCTGGCAAGATTTGATGCGGCGGTCGCGGAGTCGCTCATCCTTCGTCCGCCGCAGCGCCGTTTCCGCGCGCCGCACTTCGTCGAAATGGTTTTGCAACAATTGCCGGAAGCGCCGCCCGCCGAGGTCCGGACCACTCTGGATTTCCGCCTGAATGAGCAGGTCGAAAAAATTGTGCGCGAGCGACTGGCCCAATTACGCGAGCAGAATGTCCGGAACGCCGCTGCCGTTGTCATCGATAACGCGACCGGCGACGTGATCGCGCTGGTCGGCTCCGAAAATTACTTCGAGCCCGGGGCCGGACAGGTGAACGGAGCATGGGCCCAGCGCTCCGCCGGTTCGGCGCTGAAGCCATTCACGTATTTGCTCGCGCTGGAACGCGGAGCGACTCCAGCCACGATGGTGGCGGACGTGCGCACGAGCTTCCCGGCGGACGGCGGATTCTATCGGCCCGAAAACTACAATCGGCGTTGTTATGGTCCCGTCCGTTACCGCACGGCGCTCGCCAGCTCACTGAACATTCCCGCGGTTAAGGTTCTGGTGGCGGCCGGGGGACCCGCGGCGCTGCAGGAACGGTTGCGCGAGTGCGGCCTGACGACTCTGAACCGGCCCGCCGAGATTTACGGTCTCGGCCTTACCCTGGGGAACTGCGAAGCGCGCCTGCTCGAGATGACCAATGCCTATGCCAGCCTCGCCCGCCTCGGAGAATTTCGGCCCTGGCGCGTCTTGAGCACCAGTTCTTCGACCGCGCGACGTTATTCGCGGCCGGACCTGGTCTGGCAGATCGCCGATATCCTCAGAGATAATTCCGCGCGCACTCTCGCCTTCGGCATGAACTCATCCCTGCGCTTCGATTATCCCGTCGCGTGCAAGACCGGAACGAGTACCGACTTTCGCGATAACTGGACGGTGGGGTTCACGCCGGAATTTTCCGTCGGGGTCTGGGCCGGAAATTTCGACGGTGCGCCGATGCGCGAGGTTTCCGGCGTCACGGGCGCGGGCCCGATTCTGCACGCGATCTTTGATTACCTGCACACCCATTCCGGAACGAGCTGGTATCGGACACCTGCGACCATCGTCGAGCGGACGATCCATCCTCTGACGGGAAAATTGCTGGCCGACGGAGACGCGCGTGGGGTGCGGGAAAAGTTTGTCGCAGATCGATTGCCGGAGGCTGAATCGTCGTCGGATTACGATTCGGCCGGCTCCGTGCAACTCAGCGCCGAATATGCCGACTGGTATCGGAGCGCGGAAAACAGCGTTCGAGATCGCGCGGTTCTCGCGACTACGACCGACGAATTGCGAATCACCTCGCCGCTGCCCGGCAGTATCTACGTCGTCGATCCGGATGTGCCGTCAAGCCAGCGCATTCCGTTGATCGTGAATGGAAACGAAAGAGTAGAATGGCAAAGCGAAACGCTCTCCTGCCGTTCGGAATCGCAGGGCGATTTCGCGCTCGCGAGCGAAGGGGACCATCGCCTGGTGGTCACCGATCCGATCACCGGGCGGCACGCCGAGACCCGGATCCGGATTCGCTTCCTCTGACGACGGTCCTCTATTTCGGCAGTGTCCCAGTTTGAAATCAGTGGGAAAGCTGCGCCCAGACTTGCAGTAAGCCGACCAAAATTGCGATTACGGCGAGGATAATGACAAGTTTGTTAGTTCGCCGGTTCGATTTATCTATTTCGATCATCGTCTCATGGCTGCGCGCTACGCTCTCAGAAACGCGATACACGGCCGTGGAAAGCAACAGATTATGAAGCAGCAAGGCCGCCGCCGTTTGATCTTGACCAACATTGGCAGCATGAAACACGGAGAGAGAACCGAGATGTTCGGTCAATTCCCCCTCTGAGCATTCAAGAATCTTACCTGACGCGATGAGGGCGAAAACGTTGTCATAGCGTTCTTTGCTCCCAGCTCCAAGTTCTCGCATTGATACATCAGGATTCATGCCTCGTTTGTTTTTCTAAATTGAAATCCCCAAATGGAAATGTAGTTCGTGACTGCCGTGCTCCGAACAATCCCTTGCCCGCTTGACCGCAAAAGATTCTTCTGAAGCGAGGAATGTTATTTTCGAGCAACCCCGAATCGTGTCTGAGCTGGCGAGATCACTGGGATAAAACAGTGCCAGGTTATCTTCACGACGTAGAACCGCCGTTCCCCTTGGATAAAGGGTTGCTGTCCATATCTTGCACTTCAGCATCAATTCTAGTTCCGTCCGGGGTTGTTGGATTGCTCATAAGTCGATTTGGTAGCCGAAACGCCCTAACGATGCGACCCCAATATTGGAAACCGCATAACGAGCTCGAAACGGAGCCCATCGTCTAGAAAAGACTCAACATGGTGTGCGGGAATTATTCGCTGGGTGAACCGCATTCGGAATTAGCTTTATGATTGCTCGACGGGCGACAAGTCACTCATGATGCGTTTATGAATTTACAGAAAATGATATCGATTTCGCTCCTCAGCCTCATTACATTCTCCGGCTGTACGACGCCCGACACTGCTATGAAGAGTTTTATCGGTGTTCACTCTTCGGAACTCGTCGCACGATGGGGCCCTCCGCAGCACACAATGTCTGACGGACGCGGGGGAGAGATATGGACATACTTCAACCAGAGGCAGTGGACAACACCGGGGCAGGCTACAACGACTTTTAGCGGGCCGCCCGCCGCCTATCCCAATTCATACGCACCACCCACCACTGCGACCACAACTATTAATCCTCCGCAAACGCAGGGATATACGGCGAGGCGAACATTCTTCATTAATAGCGAAGGGGTTATTTACAGGTATGCCTGGAAGGGTATTTAGAAAAGAAGAGACGGGAATCAGCAGCTTTGTTGTCCGCCCGTAAACTAAAAACCGCTGCTTAACATCGAGCGACTGCGATTACGCGAGACTCGAAGATTTCGAGGCGGGATTCTGTTCGGGCCGAACGATAAAGTTTGGCTCGCCGTTTTTCTCACGGCCCTCGCTTTTCTGACCCTCTCACTTTTCCACACCATCAGGGTGCCGTGGGTGGAAGAGGATAATTTTTACGGCGCCCTTTATTCGCAGGCTGCGCACAACCTTCTTCGGGCCGGCCCGGTGGTCACGGGGGGTGTGCCGGCGACGCTTTATTTCGGGCCGCTTCCCATCCCGCCCGAAGCCTATTATGTGCACCATCCCGTGCTCATGCCGTTGCTGGTGACGGCAACGGTGGTGATTTTCGGCGAAAAAGAATGGGCGGTGAAACTGGCACCGATTGTCTGCTCTCTCCTGAGCGCTCTCTTTCTCTGGTTGCTGGTTGGCGATGCGATCGGAAAACGCGCGGCCGCTTTGGTTACGGCATTCTTTGTCACCCTGCCGATGGAGCTGCATTACGGGGACCTGGTGGATTTTGAACCGTTCCTGGTGATGTGGATGCTGGGCGCGCTTCTTGGCCTGCGCTTCTGGCAGGTCGGCCGCGGAACACCCTGGGTTTTCGCCGCCGGTTTCTGTTGCTTCGGCGCGATCTGGACGGACTGGCCGGGATATCTGTTTGTCACCGCCCTCGCGATTTCGTTCTGGTTGAAAAAGGAGAAGCCAGCGCGGCGATTTGCCCTGGCCTTGCTTGGGATGGCGGCCCTCTCATCCGCGCTTTTTTTGCTTCAAATCCGGCATGCCAACCCGGGGGCGTGGCGCGATTTAGGGACAGCGGTAACGATGCGACTGGGGAGTGGCCTTCAACCCGGTTCCTCGGGAATCGGAGCGAATGCGTCCCATTTCGGCTTCGGCGAATGGGCGCGCAGAATCTGCCAGTCGTTAGGCCAGGATTATTTGCTGATCACCTGGGTGCTGGTTCCGGCGGGGATTGTTTATGTAATGCGGAACCTGAAATCGCCAGGCTTTCGCTGGATTGGCTGGGCGGTTCTGCAAATGGCGTTAGCGGGAATTCCCTACATGCTCCTGCTGCGGAACTGGTCTTACGTCCACGACTGGGCCAGCTTTTTTTGTATCGGGTGCATCGCGATCCTCGGCGGACTGGGTGTCGAATCCGTCTGGGCCTGGATCGATCGCAGGATGCGCTCGGAGATCCTGCGAGCCGCGGGCGCCGTGGCGGGTCTCGGTTTGCTCGCCTGGCTTGCGTTCGCGGGTTTTGCGCGGGCGGAAGAGCAGCGCTCTCCGCTTCTCATGCTCGACGGAATCGCGCGCGAACCGTCTAATCTCATTCCGGATGTCGGAAGGTACCTCACCAAAACTTTCCCGGCGGACGCCACTATCCTTTGCAACTTCGATCCGTATTACAGCTCGCTGTCGTACTACGCGCAAAGAACCATCATCCCCAATATCGGCACGCGCGCCGAATGGGATGCCGCGACTTCGGGAGCGGGGCGGGGCGGCTTCGGCGGGATCCTCTGGCTTGCCGCGCCTTCAGGAATTGCGATTCTCGACACGCTTCCGAAAGACCAGATCGCGCCCGTCGAAATCGACGGCATCCGCTTCGCGGTCTGGAAGCCGGCAAAGTGAGAGTCGTCCGCTGCTAGGATCCCAAGGCGGATTCCAACGGCTGCAAACTGCGCGGCGGCCCGAAAATCTCCCGGAGGACGACCGCGTTGCGCAAATCTTCTCTCGTTCCGAGGCTGACCCGAAGATCGAGCCGGGGACCGACAACCCGGCGGGTGTCCGGCACCGGCTCGCTTGAGGTTTGTCGCGCAACATCGCGGACTTCGAAGTCGCCATCCGGTCCGCGCGCCGACTTGATTGCCGCTAATTCAGGCGGAAGCGAGGGCGGCATGGCCGGTGTGGTCGAAATCGATTCCGGTAACGGCGGGGGAGCAGTTGTCAGCGGGGGCAGGCGCGGAAAGATCTTCGGCTGCACCGGGCGCTGGCGCGGCGCGACCTTCGGGGGCGTAGATCCGGGCGGTTGACCGAGCGCCTCGAGGAAACGACGAACCCGTTCTTCCTCGGTTTGCGCCTCGCCGCCGCGAGCAATCGGCTGGCTCGGTGTGGCCGGCGGCGCCGTATTTTGGGCCCCCGACTTCGCCTTCGACGTGAGCCAGCGGAGCAACGTCACCGCGGCTATGATCAGGAGAAGGCCCGGATGATCGAACAGGTTCGCCGCCAGCATTTTTTACTTCCTAATTTTCCGTGCGCGGTTTGTCTGCGCCGGCGATCGATTCGCGCATCGAGGTGTCGGCCTGCACATTTTTCATTCGGACAT
>JBBRMO010000052.1:0-9633 GCA_038230815.1 Chthoniobacterales bacterium | reverse complement strand
TTCAACGTCGCCGCGATCGCGAACAACAATCTTCAGGATCTTAAGACCGGCCAGCTGGTCGATGCGACTCCGTGGAAACAGCAGGTCGCACTCATCATTGGTGTCCTTGCCGGCGCTGTTGTGATCCCCCCCGTGCTCAACCTGGTGAATCAGGCCTACGGCTTTGTCGGTGCACCCGGCGCGGAATTGCGACCGTCTCCCTTGCCCGCACCGCAAGCCGGCTTGATCTCATCGCTCGCCCAGGGCGTCATCGCTGCGGACATTGATTGGAGCCTGATCCGGATGGGCGCCTATATCGGTATCGGAATCATCGTGCTTGATGCCATTCTCGCCCGCTCCACGAAACATATGCGCGTGCCGCCGCTTGCCGTCGGACTTGGGATTTATCTGCCGACCGCGAGCACGCTCATGATTGTGGTCGGCACGATTGTGGGCTGGTTCTACGACCGCAGCGCCGATCGCACGCGACATCCCGAAGGGACCAAACAACTCGGTGTGTTACTCGCGTCCGGTTTGATCGTCGGGGAAAGCATTATCGGTGTGATCATATCCGCCATCGTTGTCTTCTCGGCCGTTGGCGCACCCCTGGCGGTGGTCGGCCCCGGATTCGAGCACGTCGGGATCATCATCGGCGGACTGGCCTTCGCGGCCACGGCATTCCTGTTGTATCGCTGGATCCTGCGCATGGGGGCAGGACGCGCGGCATAAAATTGCCGGCTGCAAAGCGCTTCATGCCGACCAGCAATCCGCCTGACGAGTTCCCGGACATCGTCGGCTCTCATCCGGAAAATCCGATCCTCGCCCGCTTCCGGCCGTTCATTCCGCCACACGCGCGGCTGCGCGAGCTGACGCCGTTGCCGCTCATCATCGGCACGCTGCTCGGGATGGTCTTCGGCGCCTCCTCGCTTTATCTCGTCCTGAAAGTCGGGTTGACGGTGAGTGCGTCCATTCCTGTCGCCGTTATCTCGATCACCATCTTTCGCGTTCTTTCCAAGGTTGGCCTCCGGGATTCGACCATCCTCGAGAACAATATCGTGCAAACCGCGGGCTCGGCCGGCGAATCAATCGCCTTCGGTCTCGGGGTAACCATGCCTGCGATCATGATTCTCGGGTTCGATCTCGAGATCACGCGCGTCATGCTGGTCGCGATTCTTGGCGGACTCATTGGAATCCTGATGATGATTCCGCTGCGGCGCGCGCTCATCGTGCAGCAGCACGGTTACCTGAAGTATCCTGAGGGCACGGCCTGCGCCGAGGTGTTGAAGGCGGCCGCGTCCCCCGAATCGCGCGATGCCGCCCACGCCGGCGACGCCGCGGCGCGGGCCGCGGCGGACGAAGCCGTCAGCGGCGGCAAGATCATCATCGGCGGGTTCGCCATCGGCTTCGTCTATTACGGCCTCCAGCAGATCTTCAAGATCATGAAGGAAGCGCCCGAGAAAGTTTTCGGAAAACCCTTCGAAGGCGCATCCATTTCCCTGGAGAACAATCCCGCGCTCCTCGGCGTGGGTTACATCATCGGTCCTCGCATCTCTGCGCTGATGATGGCGGGCGGCGTCCTGTCCTATCTCGTGCTCATCCCCGCGATCAAATATTTCGGCTCCGCCGGAACACTCCCATTGGCGCCGGAAACGGCGCACCGCATCGCGACTATGACGATCGAGCAAATTCAAAAGGGCTACATCCTTTACGTTGGCGCGGGGGCAGTCGCCGCCGCCGGCATTATCAGCCTTTTTCGCTCGATCCCACTCATCTGGCACGGATTGAAAGGTGGCCTCGCCGATCTCCGCAGCTCCGGTTCCGTCCGCCAGGACGTGCCTCGCACAGACCAGGACCTTTCGATGAAATGGGTAATCGGCGGGATCGTTGCCTTGCTCATCGTCATCATGATCGCGCCGCAATTGAACCTGCGCTTTAACTTGTTAGGCGCGGTTCTCATCGTCGCGTTCGGCTTCCTCTTCGTGACCGTCTCGTCACGGCTGACCGGTGAAGTCGGTTCATCGTCCTGTCCCACCTCGGGCATGATGATCGCGACCCTGCTGCTGACCTGTCTCATCTTCCTCATCATCGGTTGGACGGCGCCCCCTTACTTCGTCACCGCACTCTCGATCGGGGGTATCGTCTGCATCGCCTCGTCGAACGGCGGAACTATTTCTCAGGACCTGAAAACCGGTTTCCTGGTCGGGTCCACACCGAAGTCCCAACAGATCGCTATCCTGATCGGCACGCTCGCCTCCTGCATTATCCTCGGTCCTATCCTGATGAAGCTGAACGAATCCGGGACGGTCTACGTTCCGGTCACGGGCAACAATGATTTCGCCTTCCCTGCCAGTTACCACGCTAATCCCGCGGATTACCTGAAGGACGACAATGGCCAGCCGAGACGCGAGCGCTTGTCCGGCGCCCAGGCTGGGAGCGACCCGAAGGATTATTTCGTTTACCACAAAACGAACACGGAAAACGGGCCCTCCGGCCGGTATCTCGTGAACGACGAGGGCGTTCCAGTTTATCTCGCCGATCCCGGCATCAACGGTGTCTACGATAAGCGGCCCGATGGCTCGAGCGTCCAAAAATTTACCGCGCCAAAGGCAACCCTCGTCTCCTACATCATCAAAGGAATCCTGGGCGGCCAATTGCCCTGGGGCCTGGTCCTGCTGGGCGTTTTCATCGCGATCGTGCTCGAGCTCTCCGGCGTTTCCTCACTTGCCTTCGCGGTCGGGGTTTATCTTCCTATCTCCACTTCCGCGCCGATTTACGTTGGCGGTATGGTGCGCTGGCTCGTCGATCGTTACACGCGCCGCAAACACGCCGGCACCAAACTCACCGAAGACCAGCTCGTGGCCGAGGGCGACAAGAGCAATGGCGTTCTTCTTTCCTCCGGCTACATCGCCGGCGGAACGTTAGCCGGCGTCATCTTCGCCTTCCTTGCCATTCCCTGGAAGGGCCGCCTCGACGGCTGGGAGAAATGGGCCAGCGCGCATAACCCGTTCTTCGACGGACCCTCGTCTGATCTGCTCGCGATGCTCCCCTTCCTCGCCCTTTCCGCGCTCCTCTACCTCGTCGGTCGCGAGGTTTTTTTCCGTCCGAAACGGTCGCGGACCTAAAATGGAGGGACTCCCTCGCGCCCTCCCATAATAGACGGGCGTCCGCGCGGCTTCCCAGTTAATTGAACGCTTCGGAAAAGCGTCCCTACCGGCATTCGCGATTACGCACCGATCTGCGACAGTGCCCAGATATGGGCGATAAATCACCGAAGACAAAAAATAAACAGGCGGCTCAAAAGCAGGCGAAAGCCAATACCGCAAACAAACAAAAGAACGACAACAAGTCTGCCAAACAGGTAGTGAAACCGAAAAGGTAGGCCCATCTTCGGGCAGAGACGCCTTGCCGAGGCGTCCGACTATCTGAACGGTTGTTCGGCCTGGAATAAGTCGGACGCTTCGGAAAAGCGTCCCGACCTACAAAACTTCGAATGTCGCAAACAACGGCGCCAGGTCGATGACCGCATTCGCTGACGTCTTTAACGCGCTCCCCAGATTTTGCGCGACAGAAGCAACCTCGACTCGAATCCCGCGCCGTCTTAGCTGGAGCGCGAGATAGGAAAAATCGGCGTCCCCCGTCACCAGAATAATCACGTCCGGCTGCATTTGCGCGGAAAGGTCCACCGCATCGATCGCCATCATCACGTCGACATTCGCCTTATAGTGGCCTTCCTCGGTCGGCGAGCCATCTTTGGTCACCGCGAGAAATCCATTGGAACGAAGCCAATGGATGAATTTGTTTTTCTTGTCTCGCTCCTCCTGCCAGACCGGGATGGCGGGCGGCAGTCCCGCGTAAACCACCATCTCGATGAGCGCTCGCCCGGTTTTTCCGCCGACGAGAAAGTCGCGCAGTTTCAGCCAATCGAGGCCACGTCCCAGGGTGCGGACCGAGCTGACGACATTCGATTCATCCACGAGCACCAGGACTCGTTGCCCGCCAGCCTTCGTCATTCTTCCGTAGCCGCTTCCGGCTCCGCTGCGGCCGGCTCCGAAGCCTCCGCGTCTTCGGACCCCGGATTCTCTTTCGCGTGCAATTTCCGGAGCCGTTTCTCTTCCTTCTTCGCCTTCTTTGCCAGGTCTTTCCGGCGTTTTTCGCCCGAGTAATTTGGTTTCGCCATGTGTAATTGTCCTGCCGGGAGATTTTCTCCCCGGGCACATTCTCCCACGCTGGCGTTAGGGCAAGCGGTTTGGCGCCGCGCCGCAAGGCATCTTCTGGCGGCGCCCCCTATTCTTCGCCTTCGTAGTAGTCGGTTTCTCGCCCTTTTACGATCGCTTCCTCAGGAGCATCCCAGGGAACGGCCCATTTGCCACTGTCCGGATAATAACAGGAATCCCCTCGCGGGTTGTCGGCGATAATATAATAAACGAAATCCTCCTCGCCCGCGTTCGTCAGCTGATGCGCTTCGCCTGGCCCGAAAAGGAATGCATCCCCCGCGCTCACTTCCGTGATTCCATTCCTGTCCCGAACGCGGCCCCGCCCGGAGAGGACGAGGTAAAGCTCCGATTCCGCGCCGTGCGAGTGGTAGGGACAATACGATTTCCCTTTCGGCATTCGCACCATCGCCAGGTCGAAGGGATGCCGCTTTGCCAGATCGAGCGACTCCCGATCCCGTCCGAGCGCGATAGAAATATCCTTCACGAACTTGTGGAACTTCCCCTTCGGCGATTTCCACTCCTCTTCCGCCACCTCCTGCAGATTTACCTTGTTCATGCCTCTGACTCTGCCCTCTGACTTCCGTCTTCCGTCCTCTCTCCCCCGTTTTCTACTTTCTACTTCCTGCCTTTTTTAGATTCTCGCCGTCTCCCACGCCATAAACGTGTCGAGATCGCCGCGCACCGATTTCAGCGCGAGAGTCACCACAAACGCATCATCGATATGCCCCAGCACCGGAATCCAGTCCGGGATGACATCAAACGGTGACACGAAATAAATAATTGCCGCGATAATGATGAGCAGTTTCGGCGCGGAGATGTCGCGGTATTCCCCGCGCTGATAATCCCGGATCACCCGGATCATCGCCATCAGATAAGGCCAGGTTTCGCCGAAGGGACCGCGCGGAATGATATTGATCTTGTCCACCGCATCCTCGACCAGGGTCCGGAGTCGTTTCGGATCGCCCGCGTACGCTTCGGCATCCACCGTGGCCCTGCGAAAGGCTGCGCTCTGCGTGATCTCATCTCCCGCCGGCAGGCGTTCCTCTTTCACGCGTGGTTTTGCCGCCGCCCTTTTCGCCGGCTTCGCCGCCCTCGATGATGGTTTTCGTTTTTTCATAGGATATTGGAGGGGGCGGGCCAGCGCAGACTATTCAAGGCAACCGCAATTCACAACGCGAAAGACATCGGCCGATAATTCCCCGCCCGGCAGGGACGCCGTGTTCGCCGTCGGACAAACTCGCCGTGGCGAGCTGCGACGTCCGTCTATGCGGCGCTGCTGAAGGTGGATCGAGCGCTCCGTCGCGCGATGACAGAATTTGGCGGCAAAGCCGCGACTATATTAGCATCGTGCGACGGAGCGCCCGATCCACCAGCTCCAACCCGGCCTTCTCGGGATTGGAGGGCGTCTGTGTCGGACGCCATCCCGTCGGAGCGCAACCTCTACTTCACACGTCCGCCAACGGACGAACCCGCCGCGGCGGGTCACTCGCCCCGTTCCCTAATGATCATACCGCTTCTCTCCGGCCTTGATCTCGGCATCCAGGTTATTCCCCGGCGGCGGCAGCGGACAGGTAGCAAAGGGGGTAAACGCGCACGGAGGATTTTCGGCCTTGTTAAAATCAAGGACTGCTTCCCCATTCACGGGCTTGTCCGCGTAGAGAAATCGCCCCGACTTATAAGTCTCGCTCTCACTCGACCTATCTTTGAAAATAATGAACACCGTTCCGTCCCCCTCGTCGACCGGCTGGAGCGAATACTCTTTTTCTTTGAGCGTAAACTTCAGCATCCCCGGACTTTTCATTTTGAAATTGCCGCCCAGGACATTCGGCACCGTTATCTCCTTCGGCTCCGGGAAAGCTTCAAATCTGGCCGTAACTTTCCACGCCTCATCAATCGGGACCCAGTGCTGCCCCTTGAAGTTCCGTCGGACCTCGCTGTTGCTGTCCTTTAAGCGGATCCCGAACCGGTCTTCGCGCCTGATCAAATAGAAGGTCTGAGTTCCGGTCCGGATCTCCGTGGGCTTTCCCTTCTCATCCGACACCAGGTCAATCGTCGAAACATTCTTACCGTCGCTCTGCGCATCCACGCCCTTTTCCACCCTCAACGCCGCCGTCCCATTGCGGAAATCAATCTCACCGAACTTTCCCTGCTTGAAGTTATCGGTCAGCCTAACGTCGAAATTTTCACCGGCCCCCACGGTATTGGTCCCGTCCTTCAACCAGAACAGTCCCGCCACTGTCAGCCACCCGGTTTCCTTTTTCAGATTGGCTTCTGTGTCGCTCCGCCATTTCTCGACTGCCTTGACGTATTCCGTCTGCGCCTGCGCCGAGATCAGGGAAACGAAAATAATCGCTAAGAAAATGCCGAGATTCTTTTTCATATGAAACAATCAGCCTGCCTGGCACGCAGCCTAGCCCATCCATTAGACGACTCCCAATGCTAATGGCAGAGCGTCCACTCCGGGTAGGGACGCCGCACTGCGGCGTCCACGGATTAATCTAACGCAATCGAAACGCCCTCCCCTTTTCGGACGGCGCCGCGCGCAGTCCCTGGCAGCTTTCTCACCGTTCGCTTCCTATCATCTACTCCGTCCGGAGAGCGGCCATGGGACTGATCCGCGTTGCGCGTCGCGCCGGTAGCCAGGTCGCAAGCAATGCCGCGCCCGCGAGAATGATCGGTGCCAGAGTGAAGGCGAGCGGATCGAGCGCGCCGACATCGTAGAGCATTCCGCTGATCAATTTGCCCATTCCCGCCGCCAGGAGGACGCCGAGCAACACGCCACTCGCCAGCATCACTGTCCCTTCGCGCAGAATCATCCATTGCACGTCGCCCCGCTGGGCGCCCAAAGCCATGCGAATGCCGATTTCCCGGGTGCGCCGCGCCACCGAGTAAGCCTTTACGCCATACACGCCGACTGTCGCCAGGGCCAGGGCCAGGCCGCCAAAAACGCTGAACAACGCCGCTCCCGCACGCACAATCCAAAGCTCCATACTGCCATCGAGATGTTGGGCGAACGTTTTCAAGCCCAGGATGGGAATACCCGCATCGACTTGGCGCACGGTCCGGCGAATCAGGTCCGTCGTCGCACTTTGATCCCGGCCGGCGCTGGGTGCGAATTTGATATGAAAGAAGACGTTGCTCTGAAACCCGCCGGCGAACGGGAGGTAGAGCGTTCCGCTGGCTTCTTTCTCGAACAAACTGCCACGGGTGTAAGGCGCGATCCCCACCACTTCGATCTGCGCATTCGTTTCACCGGCGCCCTTGGCCTGCGCTTCATCCTTTTCCGCAATTTGAATTCGCTGGCCCACCGCATCGCCATCGGGCCATAACTTTTTCGCGAGCACCTCGTCGATGATCGCAACGGTCGGCGATGTCTGATGCATCGCTTCCGCCATCGTGAACGTGCGGCCGCGGCGCAACGGCACGCCTACAGTCTTGAAATAATCCGCGCCCACGTTGTTCGAGGTCGCCTCGAACGCGAGACCTTCCGCGGCTGTCGCGGGCTTCACGTCGGCCGCCGGGTTCGTCCCGCCGCGGCGCACCGATTTGCTGAGCTCCACCATCCCGAACGGCACCGTGGACGAGATGCTGGCGCTTTCGACCCCGGGCAATGACGAGAGCCGTTCCTCGATCGTTCGGTATAGATCCCGGGACCGCGGCTGATCGTAATTCGCGAGGCTCGCGTCCGTTTCCAACAGGTAGTTCGAGCTCGTCTGCAAACCGGTATCGACCGAGCCCGCCTTGGCGGCGCCGCGAATGAAGAGCGCGGCCGCCGTGAGCAGGGCGAGCGAGAACGCAATCTGCACGACGACCAGCGGATTGCGTGGCAGAAATTTCCAGCCCCTGACGAACGTATCTTCGCCGGCGTGTTCCTTCAGGTCGCCAATGACGGCTGATTTCGATAACTTCAGCGCCGGTCCGAGCGCGAAGGCAAATGTCCCGAGAAGACAAAATCCAAACGTCGCCGCCAGCACTGCGCCATTCAGGCCGCCCTGCCATACGATATCGAGTGGCAATTTTTTGCCTAACGAGGCCACAAGAAGATCGGACGACCACAGGCCCAGGAGCAATCCGAAGATTCCGCCGGCCACCGCGAGCACGAATCCTTCGATGAGCAATTGTCGCACGATCCGCCAGCGACTCCCGCCGAGCGCAAGCCGGATCGCGATTTCCTTCCGCCGCGCTGCGCCGCGCGCGAGAAGCATATTGGCGAGGTTCAGGCAGGCGACTACGAGGACGATGCCGGCCATTCCGAAAAGCAGAGGCGCCAGTCGTTTAATGTTGTTGTTACTGCTTGGGCTCATGCTCATGGAAAAACGCGAAAGCGTTTCAACCATGAACGTCTGATCTTTCTGCTCGACGGGATAGGCTTGCTCGAGGCTCGCGGCCAGGGCCTTCAACGCCGGACCAGCTGCGGAGGCTGTCATTCCTGGCTTCAATCGGCCGACCAGCATGAGCTGTCTGCCCGCGCGATCATCCAGCTTGCCCTTATTCCCACTCTCGAAATCGTTCGCCACCTGGTCGTAAACGCCGAGCGGCAGCCAGATCTCCGGAGCGAAAACCTGCGTCGTGCCGGTGAATCCTTCCGGCATAATCCCGATGACGGTGAAAGGGCGGCTGTCGATTGTGATGGTCGAGCCGAGCATTCCTGGATTGAGTCCTTCTCGCTTCCAATAGTTGTGGCTCACGATCGCGACCGAAGAGTTTCGGCCCGGCGTCTCCTCTTCGGCCCGGAACGAACGCCCCTGGGTTGGCATCACTCCCATGACCGAGAAGAAGTTGGCGCTGACCACATCGGTGAATGCGCGCCGGGTGCTGCCTTGATCGCCTACGCCGACCATGGCGAGGTTATGCGCCATCAATCCAGAGAAGACCGTGTTTCGATCGCGGATATCGAGGTAAGTCGGGTAGGAAAATCCGCGAAATGTCTTCGGGTTCTTCTTATCCTGGGAAAAGACCTGCACCACCTCGCTCGCATTCGCGTAATGGGGCGGCTGGAACAGGAGCGTGTTCATGAGGCTGAAGATGGCCGCGTTCGCCCCGATCCCGAGCGCCAGCACCAGGACCGCCGCTGCCGTGAAAGCCCGCGCCTTCACGAGCTGTCGAAATGCAAACCTGAAGTCGTGAAGCATACCCATAGGATGCCTCCACCGGCAGATTTGGATTCAATCGAAAAAGAAATCGCAAAGTCTGACGAGCCACGACGAGCTCCGCCGCGCGATGCCCTCCATTGCGGCAAAGTCGCGTGATCCGCTTCTTAGTCTTGCGTTACGGATCGGAGCGTCCTCGCCGTCAACCGACCCGACGATCCCGGCAGCCACAAGACCCTGACTAAAGAGGCCCGCGCGGGAACTCTTCCTTTCAGCGTTTCAGGATTTCAGCTTTTCCGCCTCTGCTCCCTACTTCTTCGCGGTCATGGCCGCCGAATACTGCGTATCTT
>JBBRMO010000051.1:0-9659 GCA_038230815.1 Chthoniobacterales bacterium | reverse complement strand
GGCGTCCCCTGCTCGATGGCCCGTCCGGTTTCACATTGAAAACTTCCGCGCGTGCACGCTGCGTAGGCGTGGAAGTTCGTCGGCGGATGCGGGAGCGCGGTTTCACCGGCGAGATCGGGAAAATCCTGGGCGACGTCGCGGCCGCCGGGATTCAGGACGGTCAGACGAAAGTTTGAAAGCGCGTGAACCATCGCGAGAACCCTATCAGATTCCCAGCGTGTGCAAGAGGGCGGACCATTTCCAGGACCCAGCCACGCCTTCAACTCATCAGTAGCCGCTGCTACAGAAGAGACAAAATGCTACTCATTCGGATCCGATGGTGGCGGAGGCGTCGGCCGCAGGATCGAGTCTTCCGGGATTTCGTCGCTCGGATGAACCGCTTCGGCCCGCCGAATTTCCTTCGGCGATTTCTGGGGCGTCGGTGTGACCGGCTCCGCCCGGAGAACCGGTTTCGTCAATTCGGGTTCTACACGCTCGGCTTTTGGAATCGGTTTCTCAGCGGGCGATTCCACCACCTCGGCCTTCGGGGGTGGCCTGTTCCCATTCGGCTCGACCGCTTCCGCTTTCAAAACCGGTTTCGTCGGATCGGGCAGTTCATCTTTTTCGCTGCTGGCCGACCTATCTCGGTCGGGCTTCTCGGCGGGCTTTGGTTTCAAGGTCGAGTGAACCGAGTTATAGGGATCGTTCTCCGCCAGCAGAACCGGTCCCTGGGCCGTGACCGGAGAAACCTGTTGCGGATCGACCGCCAGTGACGCCCGGGGAAAACCGGAGGCAGGCAGGTCGCGGACCAGCCGCGTCCGGGCCTCCCCGTGGACATTGCACGGCTCGGTCGGCATTTGCGCGGGGGTCGCCAGTTCGACGTAGGTCGTGCGCTTGCGCACCATTTCGCCACTCGCGGATTTCACCGTGTCGTAACATTTGTCGGTGGCGAGTAATCCCGAGCGCGTGCAAATCTCCACCTTCTGCAACCCCTTAGGCTCCGGGATATCTTTCGCGGGATAGCGTTCGTTTGCCGAATTCATCACATCCACCCAGATCGGCAATGCGATCTGGCTTCCGAAAGCGCCGCGATAAATCCTTTGCGGCTTGTCGAATCCCGCCCAGACGGCGCAGGTGATGGAATTGTCATATCCGGCGAAGAGCGCGTCGGTAAAATCGTAGGCCGTCCCTGTTTTTCCGGCCGCGGGGAATTTCTTCAATCCGTATTTCTCCCGGGCGGCGCGCCCCGTCCCCGATTCGAGCGCATCGACCAGACAGGAATGAACTTCGTAGGCTGTCTCGGGTTTAATGACCGTTTGCCGGGCGCGATCTTTCGGCGATTCCCAAACCACCGTCCCATCCTTTTCCTCGATCCGATCGAGAATGTGCGGCGCGTTCGCACGCCAGCCGCCATTCGGAAAAATCGTATAGGCGAGGGCGAGCTCGGCCAGGGTAATCTCACTGCTGCCGAGGAAAGTCGCCGGGAACGGCCGGAGGGGGGAGTGGATGCCAGCCGCTTTGCAAAGTTGCAGGACCGGGTCGACTCCCACCGTCATGCCGATGCGGACGGTGGCGCCGTTCTTCGATTTCACCAGCGCCTGCCGCGCCGTCATCGGTCCTTCGTAGCGGTTTTCTTCCGATTCGGGTCCCCATTCTCCGAGAATCCCGGTCGTGCCGCCGATCATGACCGCGCGGTTATCGAGCGCGGAATCCTCGACGAGCGATCCGGGAAACAATCCATTCTCGAAGGCGGCGGCGTAAACGAATGGTTTGATGGCGGTGCCGGCGGGGCGCCTGGCCTGCAAGGCGCGGTCGTACTGGTTGTGTTCAAAATCGCGACCGCCGATGAGAACGAGAATCCCGGCGGTCTGGTTATCGAGCGCGATCAGCGCGCCCTGCAAATAATCGGGAGCGGCCGTAACGTTCGGCACCGCGAGTTGCTTCGCACTCTTGTAGCGGTTCGCATAGAGTTCGTAGGTCGGGTGATTGTAACCGGGGTGTTGTTCCGCTTCCGCGAGATGGAGTCGGAGCGATTCCTCGCCTACTTTCTGCATTTCGGCATCGATCGTCGTGTGAATCCGGTAGCCTTCATTCATGGCGCGATCCCACCCGACGGCGGCGATGACCTGCTGCCGAATGTAATCAACCGCGTACGTCTGGCCCTGCGCACTTTGCCTGCTGCCGGTGACGATCTCTTCCGCCTGGGCCGCCTCGCACCGTTCCCGCGAGATGAAGCCGAGGTCGCGCATCTTCCCCAGGGCCACGTTTCGCGCCTCGCGTGATCCGTTTTTGTCGCTCCAGGGCGACAGTTTGTTGGGGCTCTTGATCAACCCGGCGAGCGTGGCCGCTTCCGCCAGCGTTATATCGCGCGCCGGTTTTCCGAAATAACCGCGCGACGCCGCCTCGGCCCCATAGAGTCCACCGCCGAAATAAATCCGGTTGAGATAGAGCTCCATGATTTTCTGTTTCCCGAAGCGCTCCTCAATCCGGCGCGCGAGAAAAATCTCGAGCAGTTTTCGGCGGAAAGTTCTTTCCTTGAGCGAGAAACTGTTGCGCGCCAGCTGCTGCGTGATCGTGCTCGCGCCCTGGCGGACATGGCCCGCGGTGAAATTCTTCAGGGCGGCGCGAACGATGCCCGACAGATCGTAGCCACCGTGCTGGTAGAATTTGTTGTCTTCGACTGCTACGACTGCGTTGACCAGGTCCCGGGGCAACTGCTCGTAGGGAACGGTCTCGCGGTTCTCGACGTAGATCTGCCCAAAGATTTTGTCGTTCCGGTCGAGGATCACACTGGCCGACTCCATTTGTTCCAGCCTTGAGAGATCGAAGGTCCCGGCGTCGGCGGCGAGGATATTGGCGAGGTACCAAAAGTAGAGTCCGAATCCGAGGAGAGCGACGAGCGCACCGGCGATCGGGATATAGAATTTCGGCTTCTGAAACCAGCGGCGGTCCGGGAAATAGTCGACCGGCGTTGGCGGAAGAAAGGAAACGGGCATGCGAGACGGACGTTAAAGGGTTACAAGAGTTACAACGTTACAAAAGTTACCGCCTTAATTCCGGCAAGAATCGCCCTCGTTCCGTTCTAACCATGTAACCTTTTAAACTTCTTTAACAACTCGTGGACACCGGCAACCCCGATCTCGTTGACTTCCTCCGTGAGACCATCGCCCGCGACGGGCCTGTCGGGTTCGACTGGTTCATGGAACAGGCACTTTACCATCCGGAATTTGGTTACTACAGCTCGGGCCGCTGCCAGATCGGACGGCAGGGCGATTACTTCACCAATGTCAGCGTTGGTCCGCTTTTCGGCCGCCTCCTGGCGGCGCAGTTCTCCGAGATCTGGGAAGTCCTGGGCCGGCCCGGCGATTTCACGATCGTCGAACAAGGCGCGCATCAGGGTGACTTCGCGAAGGACGTTCTGGAAGCGGTTCAAGAACGGGCGCCGGATTTCTTCTCGGTCCTCCGCTATTGCGTGATCGAGCCGTTTCCGGTTCTGGAGGAGCGGCAGCGGGAAAGACTCCGCAATTTCAGCGAGAAACTGAACTGGCGAAAATCGGTCTCCGATCTCGAGCCGTTTTCGGGCGTCCATTTTTCCAACGAGCTGCTCGATTCGATGCCGGTGCGGTTGATCAGCCGCGAGGGCAACGAGGATTGGAAGGAACGGTTGGTCGGAATATTGGGCGACGACCTTGGTTTTGTGGCGAAGCCGATCACCGAAGAAAAGTTGCGGCGCCAGCTGGAAAAAATCCCGCGGTCTGGCGACGAGCATTATGAGACTGAGAGCAACCTCGCCGCTCTGGATTGGATCGAGCAGATTTCTCTCAAACTGATTCGAGGATTTGTGCTTGCGGTCGATTACGGCTTCTCCCGCGCGGAATTTTACGCGGCGGAGCGCGTGACCGGCACGCTGCAATGTCGCGCCGCGCATCGCGCGATTTCGTCGCCCCTGGCAGGGGTCGGCCATATCGACATAACCGCACATGTCGAGTGGACGAGTCTTGCGGAGCGCGCGACGGAGGCCGGCCTGGTCCCGGTGGGCTTTACGGATCAACATCATTTCATCACCGGAATGCTGGCGCGATTCACTCCCCACGAGGGTGAACGGCGTGCGCTCCAGACTTTGCTGCACCCTGAATTTCTCGGGACGCGGTTCCAGTATCTGGCGCTCGGCAAAGAAACAGGGGAGGAGCAGCTGAGCGGGTTTCGTTTTGCGCGCGATCCTCGGAAAGCGCTTGGCCTGTAGGTAGATCCCACGCTCCGCCGCGCGATGCTTCACAAATGCCGCTCCGCCGGCACTCTGCCATCGAGCGGAGGGGCGCTCGATCCACCTGAAACCGGGCGGCGAAGATGTGATCATAGTGGCGTCTGCCCTGACATCGCCGCGACCGCCGGGCCTGCCCTCAAGGGGCAAGGCGATCTTTCCGGCTTCGTTCACTCGCCCGAGGGATAGCGCTGCGGGGTTATTCCGTTCGGAGCGCGACCATCGGATTCACGCGGGTGGCGCGGCGGGCGGGAACGAAGCAGGAGATCGCGGCAACGAGGGTGAGGAGGCCGGAGACGACCAGATAAATGAACGGGTCGAGCGGCTTCACTTTGAACAGGATGTTTTGGAGGGCCGCGGCCGCCACGACCCCGAGAAGAAGCGCGGCGCCACCTGCGCCCAGCGCGAGACCAATGGCGAGCTGCCACGCCCCCTGTTGCATGACCATCCGGAAAATCCGTTTCGCGTCGGCCCCCAGAGCCATTCGGATGCCGAACTCCTGAGTGCGTTGATTCACCGAAAAGCTCATCACTCCGTAGAGGCCAACCGCCGAGAGGACGAACGCGACCACGCCGAAGATGGTGAATAGATTCGCCGTCAGACGGTTGACGCCGAGGATTTCATCGTGCAAACGCGCCGGCGTTCCGGTGAAATAGGTCGGCAGGTTGGAATCGAGTTCGGCCATCGCCTTGCTCAGCACCGGACCCATGTTCTCCGCGTTCGCTCCCGCGCGCGGCCGCACGACGATGGTGCAAAATTGAGCGGCCGGCGTTCCCGCTAACAGCGGAACGTAGAAGCCGACGCTGTCCGACTGCGCGTTGAAAGGTCCCTGCATGAGCATGTCGGGCGCGACGCCGACAATCGTGCGCCACGGCTCTTGTTTGACGGGATTGAAACGTCGCACCTGATGGCCGATTGCGCTCTGGTTGCCGAAATATTTATGCGCGAAGCTCGCATTCACAATCGCGACCGGCTGCTTGGTATCGCTGTCTTCGATCGTGAAATCGCGGCCCTCGAGCATCTTCAATCCCAGCGTGGTGAAGTAACCATCCGAGACTGACTCGGAATTGCCGCGCGGCCGGTCCTTGTCCACGACATAAGTCTGGCCGTCGACTTCATATTGGAGATTCGGCGCAAACGTCATCCGGAAACGGTCGGTCATGGCCGCGTTTTCGAAGGCCGGTTGGGACCGGAGCGAGCGCAGGGCGCGGACGAAGAACTGATGCTTTGCGTCGTCAGTGGGGTAATCGCCCTCCATCAATCCCATCCGCGCGCTGTAAACGGCATTCTCGTCGTAGCCGTAATTTTGCGAGGTCTGATTTCGGATCGATTTAATCTGTAGCGTCGCCGCGATCAGCAATGCTGCCGTCAGCGCAATCTGGCCGATGACAAGAATGCGCGTGATGATATTCACCAGCCGGCTGCTGTTACCGCGGCCGCCTTCCTTCATCATCTCCGCCGTATTGGCGCGCGCGCTCAGGAGCGCAGGCACAAACCCGGACAGGAGCGTCGCGACCAGCACGATCGCGAGGGTGAAGATGAGGACCTTGCCATCGATGGTGAACTGGACCCAGTAAGGCAAAGGGAAGGGCAATGCGCTCGTGGTGCGGACGAGGAGACGAACGGCCCATTCTGCGAAGAGCACCCCCACCACTCCGCCCATCGCCGCGAGGAGAAAGCTTTCCGTCAACATCTGCCGCACCAAACGCCAGCGAGTCGCGCCGAGCGCGCCGCGGATCGCAAGTTCTTTCGCGCGCAAGGCGGCACGGCCAAACTGCATGTTCATTACATTCACGCAGGCGATGACGAGCACGAGCAAAACCGCGCCGAGCATTGCGTAAACGGTGCCGCGGAGTTGCGGGCCGGTGAATGAATTCAACAAGGGTTGCACGTTGGCCGCGGTCAGGTGCTCATTCGTTTTTGGATTGTCCTGCGCGATTCGTTTCGCGAGGGCGGCGAATTCGGCGTTCGCCTGGTCGAGCGAGACGCCATCCTTCAAGCGGCCGAGAATAGCCGGCGCTGAATTGTTCGCCCGCGGGTCTTCGCGAGGAACAAGCGGGAACTCATTATAGAGCGGGACCCAGAGCTCTTCCGAAATCGGGAACTTAAAGTTCTGCGGCATTACGCCGATGATAGTGGCCGCCTTGCCATTAATGCGGACGGATTGGCCGACGATGTTTGGGTCGCCGCCGAAATCGCGTTTCCAGATTTCGTAGCCGAGGATCGTCGTCTTCTCCGCGCCCGGCTTGTTGTCGGCCGCCGTGAAATCACGACCGATGATTGGCGACACGTTGACGATCCGGAAAAAATCCTCGGTGACGTAGCCGCCGGTGTAGCGCTGCGGGTTGTTTTTGTAGCTGACGTTGATAGTCGATCCGCTGAGGTAGCCCGACATGAGTGCGAACGAGTTTTGGCCGGCCTTCAAGTCTTCGTAGTCCTGCGCCGTGGGGATGAAGCCCTGCCCAAAATTATTCTGCTGCGGCGGCGCCTGCGGGTCGAGGAGGCCGACACTCATAAGTTGTTCTGGATGCGGGAAGGAAAATCCGCGCAGGACGAAGGCGTTCACGATGGTGAACTGGGTGGTGACTCCGGCGACGCCGAGGGCGAGAACCAGCACGGCGAGGAGACAAAACGATTTTTCCTTGAATAGGATGCGCAAGCCAATGCGGACGTCCTGGCTAAAGGTCTCGAGGATCATAGGATTGAGTTGATTGGAGTTTGACCGACGCTTCGAAATTGAGAGGAGGGCTGGGTTAACGATCGATTGAAATATTTCACTCGGTGCGTAGCGCTACCATTGGGTTCACCCGCGTGGCGCGGCGAGCTGGAACGAAACACGATGCTGCGGCAACCAGGGTGAGCAGGCCCGAGACAACGAGGTAAATCGTCGGATCGAGCGCATTGACCTTGAACAGGATGTTTTTGAGCGCAGCGGCGGCGGCGACGCCGAGGAGCAGCGCGATACCACCCGCACCCAGGACGAGGCCGATCGCGAGTTGCCACGCGCCCTGGCTCATGACCATGCGCAAAATCCGCCGCGCATCGGCCCCGAGCGCCATCCGAATGCCGAATTCCTGCGTCCTTTGAGTCACGGAAAAGCTCATGACGCCGTAAAGGCCGACGCCGGAGAGGATGAAAGCGACGATGCCGAAGATGCTGAAGAGCATGGCGATGACGCGATTGCCGGAGAGGATGTCGTTGTGGAATTGCGCGGGCGTGCCGGGGAAATAAGTCGGCAGGTTTGAATCGAGTTCGGCAACGGCTTTGCTCAGGACCGGACCGAGAATGTCGGCGCGCTGACCGGCGCGTGGCCTGACGAGGACTGTGGCGAACTGCGTGGCAGGGGAAGCGCCGAGCAGCGGCATGTAAAAGCCGGCCGCCTCGGTCTG
The DNA here is from genome assembly GCA_038230815.1 of Chthoniobacterales bacterium. Taxonomy (GTDB): domain Bacteria; phylum Verrucomicrobiota; class Verrucomicrobiia; order Chthoniobacterales; family UBA10450; genus AV80. Next base: position 2,030 of record JBBRMO010000051.1, on the reverse strand, counting down.
CTGGTCGAATGGACCCTGCATTAACGTGTCGGGCACGACGCCGACGATGGTCCGCCACGGCTGTTCTTTGCCGGGATTGAAGATCCGCACCTGGTGTCCGACCGCGCTCTGGTTGCCCCAGTGTTTTCGCGCGAAGCTCGCGTTCACGATCGCGACCGGTTGCCTGGCGTCGCTGTCTTCGATGGTGAAATCGCGGCCTTCGCGAAACTTGAGACCGAGGGTGGTGAAGTAGCCGTCTGAGACCGATTCGAAATTGCACCGCGGACGATCGCGATCGGTCAGGTAATTTTGACCGTCGACCTCGTATTGGCCTCCGGCCGCGAAGGTCATGCGGAAGCGATCGGTCATGGCCGCCGCTTCGAATTGTGGATTGTTCCGGAGCGCCCGGACCGCGCGAGTGAAGAAATCCCGGCGCGATTCCTCCGTCGGATAGGGCGCTTCCATCAAGGCCAGGCGCGCGGCGTAGACGCCGTTCTCGTCGTAGCCGTAGTCGAGCTTCGTTTGGTTGCGGATCGATTGGATCTGCAACATGGCGGCTATGAGCAGCGCCGCCGTCAGCGCGATTTGCCCGACGACGAGCACCCGCGTGATGACGTTAACAAGACGGCTGCTGTTGCCCCGGCCGCCTTCCTTCATCACTTCGGCCGGGTTGCCGCGCGAGCTGAGGAAGGCCGGGAGTAAACCGGAAACGACCGTCGCAAGGAGCGTGATCGCGAGAGTGAAGGCGAGCACGCGGCCGTCGATCGTGAAGCGCCACCAGTAGGGCGGCGGGAAGGGCGCGGCCCGGACGACTTTGTCGAACATGTCCGTGCCCCAGAAGGCGAGCAGGCAACCGGCGGTCGCGCCGAAGCTCGCGACGACCAGGCTCTCGGTCAGCATCTGCCTGACGAGTCGCCAGCGCGTGGCGCCGAGGGCACCGCGAATGGCCAGCTCTTTCGCGCGCAACGCGGCGCGGCCGAATTGCATGTTCATCACGTTCACGCAGGCGATGAGCAGGACGACAATGACCGCGCCGAGCGCCGCCCAAACCGTCTGCCGCAGCTGCACGCCGGTGAAAAATTTGATTAGTGGCAGGACGCTGGCGGAGGTGAAGTTCTGGTTTGTTTTTGGATTGTCGGCCGCGATGTTGCGCGCGATCGCGATCATCTCGGCGTTGGCCTGATCCAGGGTGACGCCTGGCTTGAGGCGGCCCATCACCGCGGGGGCACGAGTGTTCGCGCCCAGGAAAAGTTCACCGCGCGGCGTGGGCGGCCACTCATTATAGAGAGGCGTCCAGAGTTCCTCCGAGATCGGGAACTCGAAGCCCGATGGCATGACGCCGATGATTGTCGCGGCTTTGCCGTTAATGATGACGCTCTGCCCGACGATGCTCGGATCGGCGTTAAAATCGCGGCGCCAGATTTTGTCACCGAGGATCGCGGATTTCGGCGCGCCGGCCTTATTGTCGTCCGCGGTGAAATCGCGCCCAAGAACGGGCGAGACGCCGAGGATCTTAAACAGGTCTTCCGTGATGTAGGCGCCGGTATAACGCTGCGGATTGTTGTTGTAGGTGACGTTGATGGTCGAGCCGTTCAGGTAGCCGGCCATCATCGCGAACGATTTCTGTGCCGCTTTGATGTCCTCGTAATCCTGGGCGGCGGGGATGTTGCCGTTGCCGAAATTGTTGTTCTGGTCGCTCGCTTTCGGATCGATGAGCCCGACGCTGACGAGCTCCTCGGGATGCGGAAAGGAGAACCCGCGCAGGACGATCGCGTTGACCACCGCGAACTGTGTCATCGCGCCGCCGATGCCGAGCGCAAGGACGAGCGTGGCGAGGAGACAAAACGATTTCTCCCTGAAGAGGATGCGCAGGCCGATGCGGACATCCTGGCGAAAGGCATCGAGGATCATGTTTGGAGTTGGGTTGGAGTCAGAGACGAGAAACGGCGCTTCCAAGATGAGATGCGGGCTGAGCCGATGATGGATTCAAAAAAGGCGAACGCCGCGCCGCGATCCGATGGCTCACGCTGAACCAACGCCGCGCCGCCGGG
>JBBRMO010000050.1:0-9727 GCA_038230815.1 Chthoniobacterales bacterium | reverse complement strand
TGCGCGTCCCTCTTGCCGTGAGTCAGTGCCTCATTTTCGGTCTTGGCGGCCAATTCAAATTCGCCGCCGCGGTAAAGCGCCCAGGCGAGCGTGTCTTGCGCCGCGGCGGTGTGTCGAAATTCCAGATCGCGCCGGGCCCATTTAAGCGCTTCGACTGGATTTTCTTCCGCGTCGGAGAAAAACCCCGCAAGATGATGAAAGAAATGCGCATTGCCGTCGGCGGCATCTCTTAAGTAGAAATCGCGCGCGCGGGTGTGCCAGGTCGAGGCCTCCGCGGTTTTGCCCATCGCGGCATAAACATCACCCAACGCCTGCCGAAACTCCGGACGCGGAGTGCGGGCGATCACTTTTTCATAAAGCGAAATCGCTTCTTCGTATCTCTCCTGCGCCGCCCGCAGTTCGCCGAGATGCTCCAGTGGGCCGGGATCGTCGGGACGCTCGGCGAGCGCCGCCTGGAAATCCTTCTCGGCCACGTCCCATTGTCCGGTGTTGAAAGCCAGCTGGCCAGATTGGACCAGGCACCAAGAAACAATTTCGGGAGAAGCCGGTGACAATTCACGCGCGGCTTGAAGCGCATTTTCGAAGTGAGTCCGGGCCGAATCGAAAGCGCCGCGTGCGAGCGCCAGCCGGGCGAGGCGCGTCTCTGATTCCAGCGGCTCGCCTTTGCGTTTTTTCATCTCCTCATAAGCCGCTTCGGCTGAGTCGAGATCGCCGAACTCCAGAAGCGTATCACCCAGGAGCGCGAATCCGCGGCTTTTCCCCGGTTCAATTTTCGTCAGAGCCAGGGCGCGATCCCGCGCCACCGCAAAATGATGCGATTCGTATTCAACCCGGCCTAGCATGAACAGGGCGCTGGGGTTCTGCTCGGCTGGGACCGACTCAAGCGAACGATGCGCCGCGTCGTCCGCGCGGCGCAGCCATTCGTAGTCGCCATTATCGCGCAGGCGCCGGAGATAGATATCGGCCAGCCGATTTTGCGCGGTAATGTCATCGGGATCTCGCTGCACCCGGTCCTCCAGAAAACGCTGAACGCGTACGGCCTCGGAATCAGTCGCGATCGCGCCAAAATTTTTTCCAAGGACGAGCGCCAGAGACGCCACCCAAAGCAACACGGTTTTTCCGAGTGCTAAGGATCGAGGGCGCTGCACTCGCGATCAGTTGCGAGTGTTATCGTCGACGCCGGAATCGCGCGGCTGCTGCGCGTCGGCGAAAAACGGGAATGCATTCTTGAGGGGAACGTCGTTGGCATTGACGTTATCCGGCAGCGGCTTCTGGTTCAGGATGAAGAAGAGCAGCGTGTCGATGACATCGTCGCCGAGACGCCGCCCGTTGGGGAATCCGGCGCCGCTGTTGTTGCCGCCTCCGAGACCGGTATTGGCGGTGTTTAGGTTTAAACGCAGGAAATCGCCATGAACCACCGCGACTTCAGCGAGAATACCGATATTGGTGTCGTCGGTGCCGAGCGCCTTCAACGTCGCAATAATGTCCGCGGCAAACCGGCCATCCGCATCGTCCTGTTCCGTCGCCGTGTTGTACTCATCCTTCCGCGCAAAAGGAATCAGAGCGACATTAACCGCGGGAACGCCCGCGCGATCCAGGACCTGGTTTTGCGCCGCCGCGATCCCATCGAGATCATAAGTTTCCACGAGAGCCAGACCTTTGGTCCCGCCATTTCCATCCAGAACCACGGTGTAGGCTCCCGGTTGGAGCGTGGCCAGGATCGCCGCCTCCAGAGAATTTTTGGGCGCTAGCTGCGTAGCGGAGATTTCCGGCCCTTGCGTGTCCTGCCAGTTATCATTACTGGCGATGACCTGCGCCTGATCGTTATAAAGGGTTAGCGTCGGATTGACCAGGGCATTAGGAAGACCACTGCTCGGTCCGATCCCGCGGATGAGCACCCGCTTCGGCCCACTCCCGACAACGATCACGCCGCCGATTAGCACCTTGTCTCCACCATCGACCTGACCGCGGGTCGAGAGATTTCGCATGAGACTTGGCAGAGGATCCGCCCGCAGCGTTACACCGGACAGGCCGACGACATTATTGGCGTTCGGCACGAGAGCCTTCGGGAGGCTGAGCGAGATGGCCATCGTATTGTAGCCGGCAAAAGAATCGCGACCGCGAACAAAGGCGGCGGCGGGGTTCGGAGCGCCGGATCTGACGGCCGCAACAAACCGGGAAAAAACCGGGATATCGAAAAAGAACGGATCATCGACTTCGCCGGCAAAAAAGCTCACGCCGGACGCGGGGTCGGTTGTCACCACCTGCGAGGGCGGCGCCGCATTGACAGAAGGATTCGTGGCTGGTGCCGTAAACTCGAAAACTTTTGTCGCTCCGCGATTCATGCGGGCTGTTGCCACTTGCGCGGTGCCGGTGGACGTGCGCGGGCTAAAAGTGATATCCACTGCGGCATCAGCCACCGCGTCACCCGTTCCTTCGAGTGAGAGCCGGTAAATGAGCTTTGAGTCGAAAATCCCGAAGTTGACCGCCTCGCCGGGAACGATGAACCCGCGGGTCGTCATCGAAATGACTACCCTATTATTGTCGTTTGGATCAAGGAAGAGAAAGACGTCCCTATGTCCGCGGCGGCGTTATTGGAAGCAGTCGGGCTGTCGCCGTGGTCGGCGGCGCGCAGGTTGTGAAATGAAATCAAGAGGGCGCAGGAGAGCGCCGCGCAGAGCACTGCCGAAATGTTTTTCTTCATAACGGATACCGGTTGCCGGATTTTTCTAAAACCCGACCCAAAAGTCAATCCTCCAGAACAGCGCCAGAAAGGTGCGGTTTTCCCCAACTGATCAGGGGGTCCCACTTTTCGCCGGCGTGATCCACTTCGCATACCAATCGAGGTAGCGTTTGTAGCGATCGATGATGTAGCTCGGTTTTCTCAACCCGTGATTTTGACCCGGATAGATTACAAGCTCGGTCGGCACATTCTGGCTGCGCAACGCTTCATACATCTGCTCGCTATTGAGCAGCGGCACGTTGAAATCGGCTTCGCCGCAAAGAAACAGCGTAGGCGTTTTGATTTTATCGGCATGAAGAAATGGATAGGAGATACGCATCCAGGTTTCGGAATTTTTCCACGGCACCCCGAGTTCGTTTTCGTAATCGGTGATGTATTGGTCGGTGCCGTAGCCGGCGAGCACGTTGGAAATCGATGCGCCGCTCGTAGCCGCTTTGAAGCGCGTGGTGGTGGCGATAAGATAGTTTGTGGAAATGCCGCCATAACTCCAGCCCCCAACCCCGAGACGGTCGGGATCGGCGAGTCCCCGCGCGACGGCTTCATCGACGGCGGCCAGATCGTCCTCGACATCGCGGTGTCCCCAATCGGCGTAGATGCCCATGGCAAACTTCTCCCCGCGACCGGTCGAGCCGCGCGGGTTTGGCATGATGACCGTATAACCGTTCGCCGCGAAGAGCTGGGCGTCGAAGCTGAATTCGGCGGCGTACTGCGATTGCGGTCCACCGTGAGGACGGAGGAGCGCGCGCGGTTTCGTGCCGGCGGCGGGCGCATCGAGCGGATTCACAAGGAAGCCGTGAATCTCGCTGCCATCGGCGCTTTTAAATTTTGTCTCCTCGACCCGAGCGAGCCGAAGGTCCTTCATGAACGCTTCGGTTTGCTTCGTGACCTCGCGAAGCTTGTCGTTCTCGACGGCGAAAATTTCGTAGGGTCGGTCGGGCGTGCTGGCGCGCACGATGATTTTTCCATCGTGGCTTGCGTCGTAGGCCGTGACTTTCCGACGTCCCGTTGTGACGGACTGAAGCGAACCGCCATCGACGGGTACACGAGCGAGGTATTCAGCGCCGTCATCCTCGATGATCGCGAAAATAGATTTCCCGTCGGGAGCCCAATGCGGCTGGACAACGTTGCGATCGAGTTTCCCGGTCAAGACTTTCGCCTGACCACCCGCCGCCGGGATGATTGCGAGCGAGTGCACCGCGTATTCAATTTTCTTTGGATCGCCTCCGTGGATAAAAGCGATCATTTTGCCGTCGGGACTCCAGGCCGGCGCGCTCCCCCAATTCGGATCCGGATCGGCTTCCGGCGAAGTGGTGAGCTGGCGCTCCTTCGCGCCCGGTTCTGTCCCGATGACCCAGACGTCCCAGTTATCCGTCCGATCGGGGTCTTCGCCGCGTTTGGTGACGAAGGCGATCTCTTTCCCGTCCGGCGACCACGCGGGCCACAGATCGTCGTGTTTGCCGGAAGTGAGCGGCTCGATCTTGCGCGTCGTGAGATCGAGCAATTGCAGATGCGAATAACGCTGGGTCAGATAACCGTCCATGTCCTTCTTGAAGAAGAGGCGGTCGATCACCAACGGCGGCACAGTTTTCTTTTCCTTCTCTTTTTTCTCGGGCTCGCGCGGATCGGGGTCGTGAACCACGAGCGCGATCCGTCTCGAATCGGGCGCCCAGGCGAAATCGTCCACACCCCCTTTCGTATCGGTGATTTTTTCAGCTTCGCCGCCCGCGACCGGAAGAATCCAGAGCTGGTCGTTCTCGTTGTCGTCTTCGCGACCGGAGAGGAAAGCGATCCATTTTCCGTCCGGACTCCAGCGCGGGTGTTTCTGGCCTTTGATCCCGAATGTCAGGGCTCGGTTTTCCGAGCCGTCCCATTTCGCGAGCCAAAGGTTGCCCGGCCGCTTGTCTTTCTCCAGGTCCGCGACCTTGACGACATAGGCGATGAAATTTCCGTCGGGCGAAAGGTTTGGTTCATCGACTTCGCGAAGGGCGGCCCAGTCTTCGGGTTTCAAGGTGCGCGACGGATCGGCCAGCGCTGAAGTAGCAAAGGTGAGAGCAAGGAAAGAGAAGCGAAGCAGTCGGTTGTCCATAACGGTCCAGAGATCTCGATTAACGGGAGGGGGCGGAGCCCATCCCTCCAGAAGAAATTACCGGCGGCGCCGACCGAAGGAATAGCCGCGATGAGTGCGGCCGCCGCCGATCGCTCGTTTGCCGCCCTCACTCGATTCCGGTTCGAACAGCGCCGTGTAAAGATAAGGGAACCCGTCCAGTTTCAACCGGGGGATTTTTTGTCCCATGAAGCGTTCGATGGAGTGCAACGAAGCCAGCTCTTCGCCGTTCATGAGCGTAAAGGCGTCGCCCACGTTCTGGGCGCGGCCGGTCCGTCCGATGCGATGCACGTAATCTTCAGGATGTTCCGGCACATCGTAATTGATGACATGACTCACGCCCGCGATGTCGATCCCGCGCGCGGCAATATCCGTCGCGACCATGATCTCGTACTTGCCGCTTTTGAAACCTTCGAGCGCTTCCACCCGTTCGCGCTGGGTCCGGTTCGAATGCATGACGGCGACGGAATGCTTTCCCGACTTTAGTTTCACCGCGATCTTATCAGCGCCGTGCTTGGTGCGGCTGAAAATGAGGGCGCTATCGAAATTGGTGCGTTCGAGGAGCGCCATGAGCAAATCAAATTTCTGCTCCGCGGCGACGGGATAAACGGCATGGGTGACGGTCTCGGCCGGCGAACGCCGCGCCCCGATCTCCACGATCTCCGGTTCGCGCAGGACCCAGGCGGCCAGCCGTTCGATCTCCGGCGGCAAAGTCGCGGAAAACAATAACGTCTGGCGGTCGCTGGAAATTTGCTCCACGATCCGGCGAACGTCCGGGAGAAAGCCCATGTCGAGCATGCGATCAACTTCATCGAGAACCAGGATGTTGATGTGGCGAAAGTTGAGCGAGCCCTGCTCGAGCAGATCAAGCAGGCGACCTGGAGTCGCCGCGACGATGTCCACGCCGCGAGCAGCCTCTTCGCGTTGCTTGCCGTAGCCCACGCCGCCATGGACCACGGACACGCGCAGGTCGGTGAAGCGGCCGTAATCGCGGAACGCGGTCTCGACCTGGGCGGCCAACTCCCGTGTCGGTTCCAGGATGAGGCAACGAAAATCGCCGTGCTTGGCGAGCAGAGTGAGGATGGGCAGGGCGAACGCCGCAGTCTTGCCGGTCCCGGTTTGCGCCGTGCCGATCAGGTCTTTCCCGGAAAGAACAATTGGGAAGGCCCGAAGCTGAATCGGGGTGGGCTCTGCAAAGCCCATCGCCTGGGTCCCGCGGACGACTTCCGATGACAGGCCAAAATCTTTAAATGACACGTGGACAAACTACCTTGAATCTCCGCACACACAATTGGTGGATCGAACGCTCCGTCGCTCGATGTTATTCAGGCGGCAAAGCCGCATTTGTCTGGCATCGCCCTCGGAGCAGCCGATCCACCATCAAAAATGAAAATCTTCGTCCTGGCCGATACGCACGATAAACTGCCGGCGAACCTCGGGGCGCTTGCAGCCGGCGCAGACGAGATCTGGCATCTGGGCGACGTGTGCGCGCCCGCCATCCTCCAGACCATCGAAACGTTCGGCCCACCGGTCACGGTCGTGCGCGGCAATTGCGATACCAACTTTGACTGGCCGTTGACGACGGATCTAAGACGCAATGGAACCCGATTTCGCCTCGTCCACGTCCCGCCCGAAACAGTACCGGAAAATATCAATGTGGTCCTCCACGGCCATACCCATGTGCCGCGGAACGAAATTCTGAAAGGAGTGCGTTTCCTGAATCCGGGATGCGTCACACGGCCGAATCGCGGGGCACCTCCAAGCGTCGCGCACCTGATGATTGCCGCTAACGGAAAAGTAGAGTGGCGGCTGGAGACGCTCCGATGATTCGCGCTGAATCAACTGCGCGAAACGATTTCGACCTGGGCGAATGCTGCAGTGTGAATCATGCCGCCGGAGGGAACTCGAACGGGCTGGACTGCAAACTGCCAGATCGCCGCCACGGAGCTCAAAATGAGCAGACCGTACGCGATTGTTTCAAACAGACTGCCTTCCTTTTGTTCCGACCGGACTAGCAAAGCGTAAGTCGATTCCTGAACTTGATCGAGGGACTTGGTTGTTTTCATAAAGTTACCCTCTCTAATGCAATGCTCGTGCCATACTCTTAAATAAAGTTACAAGCATCTTATAGTAAGTTACTTATGTGACGTTCTCAATTTCGAGACATGCGGATTTTGATTCGTCCACGGGACCGTGCCGTCCCGATTTTGGGATGACCAAACGTCATCCTCAAGCGAAGTCGAGTGATCCTGCACCCGACCATGCCGCTGACCGACGGGATCCCTCGACCAGCGCTCGGGACGACCGTGAGCGCAACCTTCCCGCCGTACCCTTGACTACTTCTCGTCGCTTTTCTTCGACTTCTTCTCGGGCTTTGCGTCCTCTGAGGCCGCCGGCTTTGCATCCTTGCGCTTCTTGCCTTTTTCTTCCGCCACCGGTTCCTCGACGACCTGAGGCGCATCCACCCATTCGATAAACGCGACCGGCGCGGAATCGCTTTTGCGCGCGCCGAGCTTCACGATCCGCGTATAACCACCCTTCCGATCCGCGGAACGCGGCGCGATATCGTCGAACAACTTCTTCACGGCCTTCTTCTGGCGGAGGACCGCCAGAGCGGTGCGGCGAGCGTGGAGTGAACCCTGTTTCCCAAGTGTCACCATTTTCTCCGCCAGGGGACGGACGGCTTTCGCCTTGGCCAGGGTCGTCTTAATGCGCTGGTGCTCGATCAAACTGCAAACCTGATTCGCGAGCAACGCTTTCCGGTGCTCGGCTGTACGACCAAGTTTGACGGTCTTCTTTTGATGTCTCATGGGTTCGTCCTCGACGCTGGCAGTTGCCTAACGACTATATTTCTCTTCGTCCGACGCGCCGTTGCTGCTCGCAGCGCCCTCCACCGAGACCGGTGTATCCACCAAACCCGGATCGAATTTCATTCCAAGGCCGAGCTGCAATTGCTGGAGCTTGTCCTTGATTTCGTTAAGCGATTTCTTGCCGAAGTTCCGGTATTTGAGCATCTCCGCCTCGGTCTTCTGGGCGAGCTGGCCGACGGTGGTGATGTTGGCGTTGTTCAGGCAGTTCGCGGCCCGCACGCTCAACTCGATCTCGTTCACACTCATGTTGAGGAGCTTCTTCAGCTTCATGTTTTCCTCGCTCACGCCCGCCGGGGTCTCGTCGAATTCGATCACGTCTTCATTGAAGTTCACGAAAACATCGAGGTGATGGCGCAGAATGGCGGAGGCTTGGAGAAGCGCATCGTCCGGGGTAAGTCGGCCGTCGGTCCAGACTTCGAGGATGAGCTTGTCGTAATCGGTCCGCTGACCGACGCGGGTGTTTTCCACCGCGTATTTCACCCGGGTTACGGGCGAGAAAATCGAATCGATCGGGATAAGGCCGATCGGCTGGTCGGCCCGCTTGTTCTCATCGCCGGTGGCAAAGCCGCGGCCGACGCGCACTTCGAGTTCGGCGTCGAACTTGTGCTTTTTGTCCATCGTGCAGATGAGCTGGTCGGGGTTCAAAACCTCATAGCCCTGAACGAGCTGAATATCGCCGGCGGTCACTTCGCCTTCCTTGTTCATCGAAAGTGAGAGCTTCCGCGGCTCGTGCTCGGTCGCCTTGAACTTGACCCGTTTCAGGTTGAGAACGATGTCGGTCACGTCCTCGACCACGCCCGGGAGGGTGGCAAATTCATGCTGCGCGCCGGTGATTTTTACCGCGGTAATGGCAGCGCCTTCCAGCGAAGAAAGCAGGACGCGGCGAAGGGAATTGCCGACGGTGTGACCGTAGCCGGCTTCGAAGGGTTCCGCGACAAATCGCGCGTAGGTTTCCGTGGCGCCGTGCTCGTCTTTAACGAGGGTCTTCGGCATTTCAAAACGACCGTAATGAACTGGCATACTGCTAATTCTCGAGTGTCGAATGTCGATTTTCGATTGAAGACGAACCGTCTGGGCAATCGAAATTCGAAAATCTTAAATCGAAATTCCTCCTAAGCGCCGGGTTACCCCTGACGAGTGCGGCCTCCCGTCCAGAGACGGAAACCCAGGGACCAACGGCGTAACTTCAAAAACTCGTTGCGGGACGGGAATGAACACCGGCAAGGACGCTTTGCAAGCGGCATTTCAGGGATGGCGCCTTCGCCTTTTCTGTAGCCTTCGCCCAACGCAGCGGCTCCCGGATCATTCCTGCTCATGATCCTGATCCTGATCTCTTTCCTGCCCTTCGATCATTTCAGAGAGCAGGAGGTTCACGCTCGCACAGCGACACGCTCCCAACTACCCCACGACCACGTCGTCGGGCAACTCGTTCGTTGAGCCGCCGGTTTTCGGGAAATAGCGGGCCAGAAGTTGCCCGGCGGATTCAATTCCTTCAAGCAACGCGTCGGTGAATTCGTCGCGCTGGAAGCGCAATCGCATTTTCTCCACCAGCTCTTTCCAAAATTCTTCCCCGCATTTCTGGTGAACCCCTTCGTCGCCCACGACCGCAAACTTCTGCGCGCGGGGCGCCACAAAGATCAGAATGGCATTCCGGCCGGCCGTTTTCTGCATTCCGAGCTGGAGAAACTTTTTTTGCGCTCGATCGAGGGCGTCTTCTTCAAACCGTCCGCGCTGAAGGAAAACCCGGAGTTGCCCGGATGTCTTCGACTCTGCCTCCTTAATGGCGCGGACGATCCGATCGTGCTCGAGCTCCCGCAGAAATCTATGCGTCCGCATTTGATCTTACCAGCTCGAGCCGGCGCCGCCCCCACCGCCGCCGCCACCGCCGCCGCCGAAACCGCTGAATCCGCCTCCCGACGACGATGACGAGCCGCCCGACCAGCCACCGCCCCAGCCACTGCTGATGAACGGCCCACCCAGGCCCGTATAACCGTACCCCCCACGCCGTCG
>JBBRMO010000049.1:0-9801 GCA_038230815.1 Chthoniobacterales bacterium | reverse complement strand
TATGGGATGGACATCACCTACGGCACGAACAGCGAGTTCGGTTTCGATTACCTGCGCGACAACGGCATGGCCACGACGCGCGAGCAACAGGTTCAGCGCGGCTACAATTTCGCCATCGTTGACGAAGTCGATTCCATCCTGATCGATGAAGCGCGCACGCCGTTGATTATCAGCGGGCCTGCTACGGTTTCGACGCATCAATACGACAAATGGAAGCCGCTTGTGGATCAGCTCGTGCGCAAGCAAAACATGCTCTGCAACCGAGTGGCGAATGAAGCCGTCGAACTCTGGGAACGTTCCAGGCTCGGAACCTTCGAGCCTCGGGAGCCGGCGGGCGTAAAGATCTCGGAACCGGTCCGAAAGCTAGCAAGGGAACTGCGGGTTCATCTCACGGACGTAACCGCCACCGGGAAGGAGGGCCAGATTACGGAAGCTGATGTGCGCTTCACGGCATCGCATCAGGATGCGGGCTTGATGATGTTCAAAGTCAAGCTGGGCCAGCCGCGGAACAAACAGCTCCTGCGCATGATGGAAGATCCCGAAAAGCGCAAGGCGATCGACAAGGCCGAGCTCTCGTTCTACCAGGATACCCGCAAGGAGGAGCTATTCGCGCTCAAGGAGGAACTCTTTTTCACGATCGATGAGAAATCGAGCGAGTCCGACCTCTCCGAACAGGGCCGTGCCTTCCTCAATCCGGACGAGCCTGATTCGTTCGTGCTTCCGGATTTAATCAGCGAATTCACCGAGATCGACCTCGATTCCGCCCTGTCCGACGAGCAGAAGGAAAAGGCAAAAGTCGAGCGGCAACAGCATTGCGATGCCCAAGCGGAGCGAATTCACAACATCTCCCAGCTCCTCCGCGCTTATTGTCTTTTCGAAAAAGACGTGGCCTACGTCGTCGAGGAGAACAAGGTCGTCATTGTCGACGAATATACGGGCCGCAAAATGCCGGGCCGGCGTTGGAGCGACGGATTGCACCAGGCGGTCGAAGCGAAGGAAGGCGTCCAGATCGATCGCGAGACGCAGACCCTCGCCACCATCACGATCCAGAATTATTTCCGGCTCTATCACAAACTCGCCGGCATGACCGGGACCGCGGACACCGAGGCGGCTGAGTTTCACGACATCTACAAGCTCGATGTAAACGTGATCCCGACGAACCGGCCGGTGGCGCGGAAGGATGCGAACGATCGCATTTACAAGACGCGGCGTGAGAAATACAACGCCGTGATCAACGAGATCAAGGACCGTCACGCGAAGGCGCAACCGGTCCTGGTCGGCACCGTCAGCGTGGAAGCGTCCGAGTTGCTGAGCCGGATGCTGAAGCGGGAGAAAGTTCCGCACAACGTTCTCAATGCGAAGTTCCATATGCAGGAGGCCGAGATCGTGCAGCGGGCCGGCCAGGCGGGCACGGTCACCATCTCGACGAGCATGGCCGGCCGCGGCACCGATATTAAGCTAGGGGAGACTGTGTCCGATCGCGGTGGACTCTTTGTGATCGGGACCGAGCGCCACGAATCGCGCCGGATCGATCGTCAGCTCCGCGGTCGTTGCGCACGGCAGGGCGATCCGGGCGGCTCGCGTTTTTACGTGAGTTTCGAGGACGATCTCATGCGCAATTTCGGCGCCGCCGATCGCATGACGAAAATCATGGAGCGCTTCGGCCTCGAGGAAGGCCAGGAACTCGAACATCCGTGGCTGAACAAATCGGTGGAGACAGCGCAAAAACGCGTCGAGCAGCGCAATTATCTGGCCCGAAAACGCACGCTGGATTTTGACGACGTGATGAACAACCAGCGCGAGGTGGTTTACAACTATCGCAACGACACCATCGATTCCGATGAGCCGCGCAAACTCGTCTTCGAGGTGATCGATGAAGCGGTTCCCGGGAAAGTGCGGGAATTTCTCGGCACGGGTGCGGCCGGCGACGAGCCGAATTATGGCGGCCTGTTGAACTGGGTCAACGTCACCTTTCCGCTTGGGTTGACCGGGGACAAGGCGCAATTCGAAACGCGCACGGTCGACGAGAACGTGCAATTCCTGATTGGCAAAATCAAGGAATCGTACGAGCGCAAATCAAGTCACGAAGAACCGACCGCGGTCAAGAGCCTCGAGCGCTACATCATTCTGAACGCGATCGACCGGCTCTGGCAGGAACATCTTTACGCGATGGACGCGCTCCGCGAGGGCGTCTACCTGCGGAGCTACGCGCAGAAGGATCCGCTCGTCGAATACAAGACCGAAGCCTACGAAATGTTCGTCGAGTTGATGGCGAACATTAAGAACGAAGTGCTGCATAATCTTTTCCGGAGCACTTCGAACCTGCAGGCGTTCGAGAATTTTCTCTCCAGCCTGCCGCAATTTCTTTTGAAAGAGCAGGGTCCCGGGACGGCGACAGCGACCGGTCCAGTCCCAGGGCGTCATGGCGATCGGATGGCGTCGACGAGCGACGACGTTTCTTCAAACGGTGACGGCTCTGAGCTGAAACTGGATCTGGCTCCAGTGCGTCGCGACATGCCCAAGGTTGGCCGCAACGATCCGTGCCCCTGCGGCAGCGGTAAGAAGTTCAAGAATTGCTGCGGTCGAGTCTCCTAATTGGAGAGACGACGTGTCGTCCCAAAAATAGTTAGGACGGGACATAGCCCGTCCCTCCACCTTAGCTGCGGTGCGGTACTTCGTGACGCCGGCGACAGGACTCGGCTACAGGGGGAAGACGAGTTCCAACGTCGATCCTGGCGGAAGACCGCGCCATTGCGCGGCAAGCTCGCTGAACTGCGCGCGCACCCTCGCCAGATCTTCATCGTCGAGCAGGCGCGGCCACGGTATTCCTTTTGCGTTTGCGAAGGTCGCGGCCAGTTCATTGAACTCCGAGGCCTTCGCCACGGTGGCGCCGGCGCGTTCCGCCGAAAACGAGGAGACGAGGTATTCGACTTCGAGGGCCTCATCTGGTAACGGTCCGCGCGCACTCTTGCCTGTGGTCTCCTCGAGGTCCCATCCATCGGCGATCAAACCGTAAAATCCCTGGCGGAAACCAAGCTCCGTCTCGACGGCGTAATGGGTAAGATCATGTAATGGAAAGAACGCTGCGCGTTGTTTGTCGTGTCGCTGCCACGTGGCGGAGCCATTCGGCCGAATGCACTTCAGGACCGAGCCGCCGTCAGTTCGCCTGGTGAATTGGATTCTCAAATCACGGAAAGGTGAGCTGAATTGGAACGCTGTCATCCCGAGCTGCGCCGGTTCGGAGAGTCATTCTAAGCGGAGTCGAAGAACCCCGTCTTGCAGCCGGCGACGTCAATTGCGGAAGCTGGGTTCGTCGGTACGCTCGGGATGACAGGTTCAGGCACGCGCCCTTGTCTCGGAGAGGGTAATCCGCCACAGTAAAAATCCCCATGACCCCTCACGACGTCCTCGAAAAATACTTCGGCTTCCGCGAGTTCCTCGATGCGCAGGAAGAGGTAATCAGTGCCATCACCGGCGGTTCGGATGCCCTCGTTGTCATGCCGACGGGCGGCGGAAAATCGCTCTGCTATCAACTTCCCGCGCTCTTGCTTGAGGGAACCACCGTCGTTGTTTCGCCTTTGATTGCCCTCATGAAAGACCAGGTGGACGCGCTTCAGCGCCGAGGCATTTCGGCGACGTTGATTAATAGCTCTCTCAGCCTGAGCGAGCAACGGGAGCGGATTCGCGCCCTTGGTCGCGGGGAGTTCAAGCTCGTTTACATCGCACCCGAACGCTTCCGAAGCCGCTCTTTCCTCGAAGCGCTCGGCCAGAGCACCATCGCTCTGTTCGCGGTGGACGAGGCGCATTGCCTCTCGATGTGGGGCCACGATTTTCGTCCCGATTATTTTCGGCTCGGCCAGGTTCTCGAAACCCTCGGTCGTCCGCAGGTGGCGGCGTTTACGGCCACGGCCACACCGGAAGTGCGTCGCGATATTCTCACTCATCTGGCCTTGCGCGAGCCACGGGAGTTCGTGGCCGGATTCGCCCGTCCGAACCTGAAGCTCCTGATCACGCCCGTCGCCAACGAAGCGGAAAAATACGGACGATTGAACGCGCTCATCCGGGAGAACAAGACCGGCATTGTCTATTGCTCGACCCGCAAACGAGTCGAAGCCGTGGCGGAGACACTAAAGCTGGCGAACATCTCAAGCATTCTTTACCACGGCGGCATGAGCGACGAGGAGCGCGAGAAAGCGCAGAACGAGTTTATGCAGGGCCGGCGCGACATCGTCGTGGCCACGAATGCTTTTGGGATGGGCATCGATCGGTCTGATATCCGGTTTGTCGTTCACTTCGACGTGCCGGGAAGCGTGGAGGCCTATTATCAGGAAGCGGGACGCGCCGGCCGCGATGGCGAAGCGGCGACCTGCGATCTCCTCTTCAATCACGCCGATACCCGGGTGCAGGAGTTTTTCATCGAGGGAAGCAATCCCCCGCTGGAGTTTATTACCCAGACGTGGGAAATGCTGCGGCGCGAAGCGGACGAGAAACACGAGCTTCAGATCTCGATCAAGGAAATGGCACTTCGGCTCGGTGACGAACGAAGCGACATGATGATCGGCTCTTCCTTGCACGTCCTCGATCGCGAAGGTTACATCGATCGTTTTGATATTCCGGGCCGGCGCGTTCGCGGAACCCGTGTGCTCCAGCCCGAGGTACGCGGCCCTCAACTTGAGTTAGATGCGGCCAAGCTCCGGGAAAAGGAAAAGCGCGACCGGGCGAAGTTGAAAATGATGATCGACTTCGCCTACGCGCGCGAGTGCCGGCAACAGGCAATCCTGCGCTACTTCGGTGAGAGCGATCCGGCGCGCTGCGGAAATTGCGATATCTGTCTCCAAACGTCGGGACCAGCGCGGGAGCCGGCGGAGGAGGAAGCTCTCCTTGTCCGCAAGGCGCTGAGTGGAGTAGCCCGAATGTCGACGCGGATTGACGGCGAATGGCAACCGCGATTTGGACGCGGGCGGATCGTCCAGACGCTGGTGGGCAGTCGGTCGCGCGAAATTATCCAGGCGCAGCTCGATCGGCTTTCAACCTATGGCCTGCTCAAGAGCGAAGGGGTGTCGTATCTGAACCAGCTCCTGCGCGAATTGCAGGACGCTGGAATGCTGAACTCGAGTGGCGGGCAATACCCGATGGTGACGTTGACCCGGCTTGGCGACGAGGTGATGAAGGGCCGCGTCGATTATCAGCTTCGTTGGCCGCAGCGAAGCGGCGGATCGGTCTCAGAGAAAACCGCGGCGCGCAAAGCGAGAGCGAGCTCGCTCGAAGATCTTTTGCCGGTCGATGCCGCAATTCTCGAGCGACTTAAAAAGGTGCGGCTCGGCCTGGCACGGGAGCAGGGCAACGTCCCGGCTTACCTCATTTTCCCGGACGAGACTTTGCGCGCTTTTGCACGGCTCAAGCCTGCGTCGGTGGAAGCGGGCCGGAAGATTCGCGGAGTGGGGGAAGTCAAAGCGCAGCGTTATTTGCCGGCCTTCATTGAAGCGATTGTGGCCTCGTCAAAATAATCTTCTGTCATCCCGAGTCCGGCCGCCGCCGGATCGTTCTTACGGCTGCGGAACTTCGGCGTGTTCCATCAGGTGGACGTCGTAATCCTTCGCCTGCTCAAGTGCTTCCATTCCTTCCCGGGTGGGTCCGTTCTTCGTAAACAGGTGACTGAGGAGTTGCCACGATTCGGCGCGATACCACTGCGTTTTCAGACAGGCCGCCAGTTCCTGGATCGCGGCGGAGGTATTACCGGTCTGGTCAAGCGCCTCGATGTATCGGCGCTCGATCCGCCAATTCGGCGGACCGGTGCGCGAGGCGAGTCGGAACCGGAGGAGCTCGACGCGGTCATGCTCCTTAACCTCAAGAATGGCGAGAAGCTCGAGCGCCTGGGCATCGACCAGCGGCAGGTCCCTGGCTCGATTGAGAATCGCGCGCGCGTTGACGTAATCCTCTTTGCGGATCGCGACGACGGCCAGATTGATGACGGCGAGCGGCTGATTTGGCTCCTTTTGCAGCGCCATTTCCAAATGCGTCTTCGCGGAATCAAGCTGCCCTTCATGCAGCTCCTGGCTCGCCAGATTGATCAACATGCGGGCGGAATCTCCACCCGCGGCAATCGTGCGTTCCAGAAAAGTGCGCTGATCTTTCCAATCGAGGGTGTGGAGAAAGGTGCGCGTGCCGAGCGAGACAACCCCAACGACCAGAACCGCGACAACGGCGAAACGAGGGATCTGGAAGCGTGAGATTGCGACCGCGACGGCGAGAAACAGAAACGCCGTGGGTAAATAAAGCCAGTGCTCGGCGATGTTGGCGTTGAGTGAAAACGCGCCACTGATGGGCAGATAGGCCAGAACCGCCAACACCAGGCAGCCGAAGATCGCGGGATCCTGTCTCCGGCTGCGGATCATCCAATAGAGCGCCGCGGCCATAAGCACGATGCCGAGAAGTGTTTGCAGTTCGCGCCAGGCCGCCCCGCGCACGCTCGCGTCGCTGGACCCGAATGGATGCGATTCGACATCGCGCTCCATGTGAAGACGGGCGGGAAACAGAATCAGTCCGGTGTATTCAGCGAACGCTCGCGCGAAAATTATCGGCCTGACCAGCAACGGCGCCGGCGACCTGAGCTGCGGCGCGGGAATATGCTCCGCCGGCAGGCGCAGACTCAAGTAACTGACCGCGACGAAAAGGATGACGATCACGGCCGGCACGATCTGTTTCCAGGATTTCCGAAGAAGAAGCATCGCCAGCCACAAGGCCAGAAAGATAAGGCCGGACTCCTTGCTGAGCGCGCTCAAGAGAAACAAGGCGGTCGTGGCGATGAGGAGGAGCCATCGATTCGCGCGGATTCGCGGCAGGGCGCGCAGGCCGCAGTAAAGCCCGAGGAATCCGAAGAGCGCTGCGAGTGGATCGGCCCGGCCGGAAATGTAGGCCACCGCTGCCGTGTGCACCGGATGAACCGCCCAAACAAGCGCAGCCAGAAATGCGATCCAGCGTCGTTTGCGTTCCTCGACGTTCCAGCCGCGCAAGAGTTCACTGGCCAGGAGAAGGAGCGCGAGGGTCGCCCCGATGTGGCAAAGAATGCTGGTGAAATGATAGCCCGCCGGTTTGAAAACGAAAGCGGCGTAGTCCGCCAGGTAGGTGAGCCGCTGAATCGGCCGATAAAAATCCGATGGGGTGGCGTCGATGAAAAGAAAATGCTGAAAAGCCTCCGGAGTGAGCTGCCAGCTGCGGATCAGCGGATCGCGCAGGACGAGGGCCGTGTCGTCCCAGACCAGATCATTTCGCAGCGCGGGCGCATAGACCGCCAGCACGACGAGCGACAAAACCAGAGCGGGCAGGAATTTTTTCAACGAACGATTGGGTTGGACAGAAGCAATAAGATGCACGTCTAGGTTTGGGAAATGTTTATCGAAAATTTTCGCCGCACGGTATGCGGCCTGGTGGCGCTGGTCGTAAGCACCGGATATGCCGCCGGCGTCCCGGATGATTGCACACAATTGATCGTCGGCGTTGCGCCCGATTGGAATTCCATGCACGGGCAGCTCCAGCTTTTCGAGCGCGCGTCCGGTGGACCCTGGACGGCTGTCGCTCCACCAGTTCCGGTCCTCTTCGGAAAACAGGGCCTGGCCTGGGGCAGCGGCCTGGCCGGGCAAAGCGAGAACGGCCTCCGGAAAACAGAACGCGACGGCCGCGCCCCGGCTGGCGTTTTTCAAATCGGGAAAATCTACACCTACGATCCCCAGCTTCCTCCCGGCGCCGATTTTCCATTTCACCAGGTGACGACGGCGGATGCCTGGGTCGATGACGTCAAGAGTCCCGACTACAATCGCTTCGTCACCATCCCGGATCCCGCGAAACCGCCTCCGTGGTTTGAGAAACAGAAGATGAGGCACAACGATTTCGCCTACCGCTGGCTGGTGGAAGTCCGGCACAACTCCGATCCGCCCGTTCCGGGAGGGGGTAGCGCGATTTTCTTCCACATCCGGCGAGGGGTTTCCCGGCCGAGCGCGGGTTGCACGACAATGGCCGAGTCCGATCTCGTGAAGATGATCACCTGGATGCGCTCGGCGCGACACCCGAGTTACGTGCTCTTGCCCGCGGCGGAGTACGACAGAAAATGGCAGGGATGGCATCTGCCGCCGCCGACTTCATGGAAGACCGATCATTGAAGCGCGTTTGCAGTCGCGCTCGCTCTACCTAGAGTGAAGAAGGTGAAAAAAAGAGCTAATCCTGATTCGGAGCAAAATATCCGGCGCATCGACACGAAGTCTCGCGCCAAAAAGCAAACACACGGCTTTCAAGTCCACTTTCTGCGCGGAGGCACCACGGTCACCCGCTTGTTTAGCGACAATGGTTACGGCGGGAAAGAGGGTGCGCGGCGCGCCGCCCGGAAGTTCAGGAAATCTGCCATGGGCGACTTGCCGGATCGCGTTTTCCGTGGACCCGCCGGTGCCAAGAAGGTTCGCGGCAAAAAACCGGCGGCGGGTAAGAAAACGCGCGCCCGTCGATAAGGCGTTGGTAGGACCAGCAGCATCAGGGAAAGGCGATTTCTAAATCGCCGCTCCTCGCTTGAATTCCGCCCAGCATTCTAGAAAACCAGGAGCGAAATCCTCGGGCCGGGCGTCAATCCAACCGGAAATGACCTCGATCGGGAAGAATTCGCCATGCTCAATTTCAGCTTTGGCGAGCTGGAACGGACCTTCGTGCTCCCCTCGGTAG
Organism: Chthoniobacterales bacterium; assembly: GCA_038230815.1. Classification (GTDB taxonomy): domain Bacteria; phylum Verrucomicrobiota; class Verrucomicrobiia; order Chthoniobacterales; family UBA10450; genus AV80. Next base: position 1,095 of record JBBRMO010000049.1, on the reverse strand, counting down.
AGCCAGATGAATTCGTGGCCGGTTCGTTCAGAGGCGGGGATCTTCGCCAGGCGAACCAGGTCGGTCGTCACTCCGAGCTCTTCTTTTAGCTCACGCCCCGCCGTGGCGTCATATTCCTCGCCCGCCTCAACGTGGCCGGCAGCGCTGGAATCCCAGAGCAAAGGATGGCGATCCTTCGATCGTGACCGCTTTTGAAGGAAAAGCTCACCGGAACGATTAAAAATAAGGAGATGAACGGCGCGATGCCGCAAGTTATTCCCATGCACTTCCGCGCGAGGGGCGTCGCCGATAACGCGGTCTTTTTCGTCCACAACCGGGAACCGCTCAGGGGTGACGGCGATCTCCCCGGCAGGAAGCCGTAAGCGCGAGCGCTCCGAAAGGGCGATCCATTGCCCCAGGCTCAATTCCTCGGCGCGCGCACGCGGATCGAACCCGACCGCCGCGGAGGCTTCCTCCCACTCAGGCACTTCAGCCTTCAACAAATTTCGGAGCTGCTTCCGGCGCTGCGAAAATCCCTGACGGACGATTTGAAAAAACGTTTCAGGATCGTGCTCCGGCAATTCATCCGGGAGCCGCGGCGTAATCCGGACGAACGCGGAATCTACGTCGGGGGCCGGAAGGAAAACCGTCGCCGGGACCGAGCGGAGAAATTCGACACGATAGTTCAGTTGAACGACGAGACTGAGCGAACCGTAGTCGCTCGTTCCAGGCGTCGCGGAAATGCGCCGCGCCATTTCCTGTTGTAACAGTAACAACCGCAGAGAAATAGGACTCGGGTATTTTGTATACTTCAGCAGCAACTGGCTCGCGATGTAATAGGGAAGATTTCCCAGGAGCTTCACCCGCCGCTGAGAGAACAGCGAGCGCAGATCGAAATCGAGTGCATCCGCGTGAATGATTTCAAGGCGCGCATCGACAAACCGGCTGCGGAGAAATTCCACGAGACGCTGGTCTTTTTCGATCGCGAGAACGCGAGCGCCCGATTCGAGAATGAATTCCGTGAGAGCTCCGAGCCCTGGCCCGATCTCGACGACGTAATCGTCCTTGGTCAACTCGGCTTTCCCAACAATCCAGCGCGCCAGATTACGATCGTGC
>JBBRMO010000048.1:0-10084 GCA_038230815.1 Chthoniobacterales bacterium | reverse complement strand
CTGAGACTGATCCACCATCACCACTTCGCCGATCCGATGCGCGCCCGTGACCGATTTGCACGCGCCGGCTTCCTGCTCGCTCGATTGCCCCTTCGCCTGGACGAGATGCCGGTAAAGGACCTCGTGGATCAGGGTGGATTTCCCGGACCCGGAGACGCCGGTCACGCAGGTAAAAACGCCGAGGGGAATCTCGACATCGAGATTCTTGAGATTGTGCTCGCGGGCGCCGGTAATTCGAATTGCGCCCGTCGATTTCCGACGCGATTTCGGGACAGGAATGGATTTGCGGCCGGTGAGGTAATCTGCCGTCAGCGACTGATGGCTCGGCTCCGCGCGCGATGTTAATATGGGCGACGGAGTCCCGTAATTTTTTAGCATCGTGCGCGGAGCGCCCGATCCACCAAAGTCCTGCAACCGGCCGCTGAAGACCAGTTCACCGCCGTATTCCCCACGGCCGGGGCCGATATCAATGACATGATCCGATGAGCGGATAATTGCTTCCTCGTGCTCGACGACCAGTAACGTATTCCCCTTGTCCCGCAGATCGTGCATCACGCGCACGAGCCGTCCCACATCCCGCGGATGCAGGCCGACGCTCGGCTCGTCCATGACGAAGAGAGTGTTCACGAGCGACGCGCCGAGACAGGTCGTGAGATTTACGCGCTGGACTTCGCCGCCGCTCAACGTCCGCGTGGAACGATCGAGGGTGAGATAACCGAGGCCGACTTCGCAAAGATAACGCAGGCGCGCCACCACTTCGTTCCGCAACATCTCCGCCGTCGAATCGCCCGCAGCCAAAACCAGCTCACTGAAGAGAGTGCGCGCATCGTTGATGGAAAGCAGGGCCACTTCCGGGAGCGTCCGCGCGGTTTCGCCCGTGCCGTTGTGGGTGGGTGAGACGATCCGGTAATTCAACGTTGCCGGTTGAAAGCGCCCGCCGTGGCAGGAGGGGCACGTCGTGTAGGCCCGGTAACGGCTAAGTAACACCCGGACATGCATTTTGTAGGTCTTGCTTTCGAGCCATTTGAAAAACCCGCGGACGCCATACCAGCGATCGTTCTCCGCCAGTTCCTCCACCTCCGTGGCCTCATCCCGCGCTTCGCCGTTGATGACGAATTCCTGATCGGTTTTCGGTAAATCCTCGAACGGCACTCGGACATCGATCTCTTCCCGCGCGCAGGCCCGCATCAAATCGCGCTGCGAATTACCCATCTCTTCCCCGCGAAAAACGCGCACTGCCCCCTCCGCGATCGAGAGAGAACGGTCCGGGATCGCCTTGTTCAGGTCGATCGCGATGGTTCTCCCAAAGCCGCGGCATTCCGGACAGGCACCGAGTGGATTGTTGAAACTGAAAAGGCCCGGCGCAGGCGGCCGGATATCGAGATCGCAATGGGCGCAATGCCAGCCGGTAGAGAAAGGAAATTGGGAAGGCGAAGTGAGGGGTGCGGAATTTCCATTGTCTCCCGATTCCGCATTCGGCGTTCCGCCTTCCGCAATTAGATTAATCCTGTCCTTGCCGAAACGGAGCGCGGTCTCGATCGCTTCGATCAGGCGAGGGCGGTTCGCCTCGGAGATCGTGATCCGATCCTGGATGACCTGGACGCGGGCGCCGAGCCGCTTGATTTTTTTGTCCGAATCGACCCGGACGATTTCGTTGTCGATCCAGACGCGAAGATATCCTTGCTGCTGGATGAAATCGAAAAACGCACGGGGCTCTGTTTTCGGCGGGACTGGGACCCAGAAAGTGATCAGGACCGTGGCCGCGTCATTCCGACCGGAGCGGAGCGCAGTGGAAGAATCCCGTTTTGCTGCCGGTCGGTTTTTGCCACGGGATCCCTCTCCAGCGTTCCGCTTCGCTCCACTCGGTTCGGGATGACTGAATTGGCTGATGATCTGGTCCGCAATCGATTGCGCGGTCTCGGGGCGAATCTCGCGGCCGCAGTTTGGACAAAAAGCGCGGGCAATCCGCGGCATGAGAAGCTTCAGGTAATCGTTAATTTCCGTCATCGTACCGACGGTGGAACGCGAACTTTTAACCGGATTTGCCTGCTCGATCGCAATGGCCGGCGGGATGCCGCGAATTTCGTCCACGCGGGGTTTGTCCATCCGGTCGAGGAATTGCCGCATGTACGGGCTGAAGGTTTCGACGTAACGCCGCTGGCCCTCGGCGTAGATCGTGTCGAAGGCGAGGCTCGATTTGCCGCTCCCACTCGGGCCAGTAATGACAGATAACTTTCCGAGCGGGAGATCGAGATCGATCCCCTTGAGATTATTTTGGCGCGCCCCGCGAATTTCCACGCAACCGCGGTCGGACGGTGCAGTCAGGGAAGGTTTTTTGGCGATCGTTGAACCCACCGGAGACTATCCGATTGCCGGGCCGCGTTCGCAAATTTCTGCAGGAAAATCCCGTCATTCCGAGCGGAGCAAAGCGAAGTCGAGGAATCCCGGTGCGACACCCTTAAAGTTCATCGCGGAATCCCTCGACTTCGCTCGGGATGACGGAATGCGCCTCGCCAGAAAACGTGGGCGTTCAACCGGCGAAACGCTTCTCTACCTTTTCGAGTTCGGCCAGTAATCGATCGGGCATGTCGGGCTTGAGCGTCTCGAAAAATTTTGCCTGACCTGCAAGCTCCGTTTTCCATTCGTCGCGCTTGACCGCGAGCAATTCGCCGAGTTGTTCCGGCGACACCCCTTCGATCCCATCCAGATCCAGGTCTTGCGGTCGGGGCACGTGTCCGACGGGTGATTCCTCGGCACCGGCTTTTCCTTCGCAACGGCCGATGATCCACTGGAGCACCCGCATGTTGTCGCCGAAGCCCGGCCAGAGAAATTTCCCGTCGGCGCCTTTCCTGAACCAGTTCACGTGGAAAATCAGCGGTGGATTTTTCAGCCGCGGACCAATCTCGAGCCAGTGCCGGAAATACTGGCCCATGCTGTAGCCACAAAACGGCAGCATCGCCATCGGATCACGCCGGACCTGGCCCACCGCGCCCGTTGCCGCCGCGGTCGTTTCGGAAGCCATGGTCGCGCCGGCGTAGACGCCGTGAACCCAGTCGAGTGCCTGAAACACCAGCGGCATGGTGTCGCTGCGGCGTCCGCCGAAAATGATGGCACTGATGGGCACGCCCTCCCCTTTTTCCACATCGGGATCGAGCACGGGATTGTTCCGCATCGGAACGGCGAACCGACTGTTCGGGTGCGCCGCCTTTTCCTTGGAGCCGGGAGTCCAGTCATTTCCCCTCCAATCGATCACGTGCGCGGGCGGCGGGCCGTCCTTACCTTCCCACCAGACATCCCCGTCGTCGGTGAGCGCGACATTCGTGTAGAGCGTGTCATGCTCGATCGACTTCATCGCATTGGGGTTCGACTTGTAACTCGTCCCGGGGACGACGCCGAAATAACCGTTCTCCGGATTCACCGCGTAGAGCCGTCCATCTTTTCCGATCTGCATCCAGGCGATGTCATCGCCGATGGTCGTGACCTTCCAGCCTTTGAAATGCGGCGGCGGAATGAGCATGGCAAAATTCGTCTTGCCGCACGCGCTCGGGAACGCCGCCGCCACATAATGCTTCCGGCCGTCCGGCGCTTCCACCCCGAGAATGAGCATGTGCTCGGCGAGCCAGCCCTGTTTGCGCGCGAGATAGGAACCGATTCGGAGCGCCAGACATTTCTTGCTCAACAAGACATTGCCGCCATAGCCGGAGCCGACCGAGATGATCGCGTTGTCCTGCGGGAAATGGCAGATGAGGCGGCGGTCCGGATTCACATCAAGCAGGGAATGGACGCCGCGGTTCCACTCGCCGTCGGGATCGTCCCCGAGACGCTTCACCGCGATCGATCCCATCCGCGTCATGATACGCATGCTCAGGACGACATAGATCGAATCCGTGATCTCAAAGCCAACCTTGGTCAGCGGCGAATCGGGCGGTCCCATGATATACGGCACCACAAAAAGGGTCCGTCCACGCATCGCACCGCGAAGCAGGTCGTGCAGTTTCGTATAAGTCTCCGCCGGGGCGGCCCAGTTGTTCGTCGGACCCGCTTCGTCCTTCGTCGGCGTACAGATCAAGGTGAATTGCTCGACCCGGGCGACGTCGTTCGGATTTGACCGGTGCAGATACGAGCCCGGTTTTTTTTCCTCGTCTAATTTGAGGACGACGCCGAGTCGCTGCGCCTCCCCCAGCAGCCAGGTGTTTTCTTTTTCGGAGCCGTCGCACCAGAAGATATTTTCCGGCTCGGTCAGGCGGGCGACCTCCTGGACCCAATCGAGGACCGCCCGGTTCGCCGACTTCGCGTCGCCTATTCCGCTGGGCGGAGAAATGGCGGGCGCAAGGTTATCCATGGATGTGCGGCCTCAGAGTGATTCGCGAATTGCGCAAAGTGGATTTTCATTTTCGCCGCTTCGGACACTTCTCCAAGCAAATTTTCTTACGTTCGTCATTTCGACGAATTACAGGGCGTCGGAGTCAGACGCCTCGACGGTGATCCATTCTCCAGGGCATTTTACAGAAACGCCCTCCAGATCGCCTGCTTAGGACGCGCTTGCACCCGTTGCGCGCGCGCCGTTAATTGCTCCATGTTCGGAGTCGCCACCTCGGATGACTACCAGCCGGTCACTTGGGTCGGCCGGCACCCGATTCATGTGACGACGCTCCTCGTGGGAGTGCACGTCTTTCTCATGGTCGCGGCTTGTTTCTTGTCCGCTCTTGGGGCGGCTGGTTTTCTGGGCGTCCTGGTCTTCGACAGCGCGCAGGTCATCTCCCTTGGTCGGGTCTGGCAAATCGCCACCTACGCTTTTGTCCACCTGCCTTACTCGGCCACGGCGCTCCTCTGGTTTGCCGTGGAAATGTACATGCTCTTTGCCTTCGGACGCGAATTGGAGCGTTATCTCGGCCGGCGCGCCTTCATCTTTTTCTACCTGCTGCTGCTCTTGGTGCCGACATTGTTCCTCACGATAATCGGCCTCTGGACGCGGGTTGGCATTGTCGGTTCGGCAACGCTGCATTTGGGCATCTTTATCGGCTTCGCCACTATTTATCCGAACGTGGAGATGTTGTTGCGGATCCAGATGAAGTGGGTCGCCCTGATCCTGGTGGCAATCGGCACCCTGGCCGCGCTGGCTAACCATATTTGGGCCGACCTGATTGTGCTGTGGACGACGGTGATCGCGGCGGTGGTCTTCGTCCATCTCCGTGGAGCCGGACCGGAATTGGAATGGTGGACCTCCCTGAAATCGCGCTGGCAGCCGAAGCCAAAGTTCCACGTCGTCCCGCGAACCACGCCCCACCGCACAGTCGAACCCGAAAATATTCACGAATCCATTGATCCGGTGCTCGAAAAAATCTCGAGGTCCGGAATCAACAGTCTGACGGCGTCCGAACGGCGCGCGCTGGACCGGGCCCGCAATCGTCTGCTAAAAAAACCGCAGTGAACGAGCGCGCCGAAGGTGCGGAGGCGCATTTGCGAATCAGTGTCGTCATCCCGTCCTGGCGCGACGCGGATAATCTGGAAGCGCTCCTGCCGATCCTCGCGAAGCTGGAACGGATCGCGGAGACGATCGTCGTGGATGCTTCCGGCGACGAAGAAGCGGAGCGGATCGCGCTGGCCGCGGGCGCGACGTTTATCGCCTGCCCCACTCCGAATCGTGGCCAGCAAATGAATCTGGGCGCCGCTGCCTGCACGGGCGACGCAATCCTTTTCCAGCATTGCGACACCTGCCTGGACGACGCGCACCTCGAAGCGATCCAGATCGCCTTCGAGAATCCTCGAGTCGTTGGCGGAGCCTTCTTTCGAAAATTCGACGGGCGCCATCCCCGCCTGATGTGGCTGGAATCCGTTGCTCGATTTCTCACCCGACATGGCGGCACACTTTACGGCGATCAGTCCATTTTCGTCCGGCGCGATATTTTTAAGAAACTGGGCGGCTTCGCCAGAATTCCGCTCATGGAAGACGTCGAATTCTCCCGTCGCCTTCGGGGCGCGGGAAGCATCGCGGTCCTCGATCCACCGGTCCAATCCTCGGGCCGGCGTCATCTCCGAAAGGGCGCCTGGCGCACGAGCATTCAGAACGGACTGTTTATCGTTCTCTACAATCTCGGGGTGTCGCCCTATCGGTTGCATCGCTGGTATTACGGCAAGACGGAAGATCAACCGGCCCGCGCCAGAGCGACGTTATCCTGAGCGGGGCGCAGCAAAGTCGAACGACCCCGTGAAATCTTGCTCGATGTGCGACGGGGGCCCTCGACGGCGTTTCGCTGCGCTCCACTTCGGCCGGAATGACAACTAAATGACGGCGAGGTTCTGCGGCTGCCCCGCGACAAATCGTTGTCGTTACTCCACCGTCAGGGAGTTGTTGCGCAACAATTCGACAAATTCTTCCGCCGTCGCCGCAGCCAGGAGCGCATCGCGGCGACCTTTGTCCTTCACCACCCGCGCCAGCGCGCCCACGCAAACCAGATAATTGGTCACCATCCGTTGCGGCACGCCGACCAAAAAAATCAGGTGCACCAGCTCGCTCGAATACCCGAAGGGAATTCCCGCCATGCTCCGGCCTATCCCGAGAACGAGGTGATCCACCAGATCCGTTCGCGCATGCGGGAACGCGACCCCTTCACCCGTGTTCGTGGAGGTCCGGCCCTCGCGCTCCATGACGGCATCCGCCAGCTTGTAAAAATCCTCCACGAGCCCTTGATCGCGGAGCCGCTCCACGATCTCGAGAATGGCTTCGGCCGCCGTCTGCTCGCGCAATTCGAGCACCACCAGTTTCGGATCGAGAATTTCGGAAAGGAGCGCGGACATCGAAAACACCCGGTCGATTGATTGGATTGACGGGCGAATCCGAGTTATCGAATTATCGGGGCACTCGTGGCAACTCAAAACAATTCCGCCAGCACGACGGACGAAGCGACAATCTCGTGGCAGAAGAGCCTGTACGACCCGGGCTACGTCAACGCGATGTCGCATTTTTACCGGGGCGAGCTCAGCCGCATCATGGTCTGGCGCCAGCGTCTCGACATTACGACCAACTGGGCCATTACCAGCAGCACCGCCATTATCACCATCGCCTTCGCGAACCGGGAAGTGCCGCACCTGATTTTCTTTTTCAACCTCGCGATCGTCTGGGGAATGCTTTGGATCGAGGCGCGACGCTATCGCTTTTATGACGCATTTCGGGCTCGGGTGCGCATGCTTGAAGCCCACTTTCTCGTGCCTATGGTGATGGAGAACCGCGAGATGCTTCAGGGCGAATGGAAGAAGCTCGTCTGCGAAGATTTGATTTTGCCCTCCTTTAAGATCACGAAGTTCGAAGCGGTCGGGCGGCGCCTGAAACGGAATTACGTCTTCATCTTCATCCTCATCATGGTGGCGTGGGTGACGAAGATTTTTCTCCATGCCCCCACGGCCATGGATGGGCTCCCGGCATTCTACCGCGCGCTTCGGGTCGGCCATATTCCTTCCTGGCTTGTCGCCTTCGTTTTCATGGCCACGCTCGCCAGCGTAATTGGCATCACCATTTACGTCGGAAAAAAGACGACCGGCGAAGTTTCGGAATTTCGGACCCACCGCTCCCTCTGGAAGATCTGAACGTCATCCCAGGTCCCGCGGCTGCGGGAAGGAATCTCCTGGCATTACCAGTTTGCCAAGAAATGTGTTACCGCTCCGCTCAGAATGACGGCGTTTGACAAGCTCTGCGAAATCGTCGCGAAACTCCGCGCGCCCGGCGGCTGCCCCTGGGACCGGGAGCAAACGAACGAATCGCTTCTGCCGCCGCTCATCGAAGAAGCCTACGAAGTCGCCGGTGCCATTCGCGCCCATGACGATGCAAACCTGCGCGAAGAACTTGGCGATCTCATTCTGCTCGCCGTTATGCATTCAGAAATCGCGCGGGAGATGGGTCGATTCCAAATCGAAACGGTTCTGGAGGAAGTGATAACCAAATTGATCCGCCGGCACCCTCACGTATTCGCCACGAGCAAGGTGCGAGATGCGGAGGGCGTCGCGAAACAATGGGAAGCGATCAAGCATGAGGAAAAAAATGGAGCGGATGGCGGCCCCTATCTCTCCAGCCTTCCCGCGGCCCTGCCCGCCCTCATGCGCGCGCAGAAAGCCCAGAAGAAGGCGGCGCGCGTGAACTTTGATTGGACCGATTTGTCCGACGTGATCGCGAAGGTCGATGAGGAACTGGCTGAGACCAAAGAAGCGATCACATCCGGCGATTCGCCGGCGGTCGCGGAGGAAATTGGAGACCTCCTGTTCGCGGCCGTAAATCTGGCGCGGAAAAGCGGGCTCGACGCGGAAAGCGCCCTGCAAGGAGCGACCGACAAGTTTGTGAAGCGTTTTGGCCGGGTTGAAGACGAGCTCCGCGCCCGAGGCCGGAAACTTGGCGACGCGGGGCTTGAAGAGCTGGATGAGATCTGGAACGCGGTTAAAAACGACGTGTGATTCCGTCATCCTGAGCGAAGCGGAGTCGAAGGATGCCCCGGAGCGACGTGCGACGGTCTCATCCCGAGCCGCGCAAACGGCGGGGACCTCACAGTTGCAATTTGCGCTGCCGAAACCTCAGGCGCACCCTGATGGAATAGGCCCGCTGTGGCGCGGAAGCGATTGACCGCCTGCGAGGTCCCTCGGCGCGCTCCGCCAGCCTCCGAATGACAAGCCTGCTCGCCGCCATTTACAAATCGCCCTGACTGACGATATTGCCCGTCCCAATGACCCTTCTGATCAATATCCTTGTCGGCCTTTTCGTCGTGGTCGCTCTCCTGATGATCCTCGTCATCCTGATGCAGCGGCCGAAAAGCGAGGGACTCGGCGCGGCCTTTGGCGGCGGGGTGACTGAAAATATTTTCGGCGCCCAGACGACCAATGTGCTGACGAAATTTACCGGCTGGCTCGCCGGGATTTTCTTTCTCCTGACGTTCTTTCTTTCCATCCTTTACGCTCGCCAGGCCAACATGCAGAGCAATCTCCGCGGCGAAATTATCAAGAGCCAGACCCCGGCCCCGGTCGCCTCGGCTACGCCCATGGCGCCAGCCACGTCACCCGCCGCCAGCCCTGGTCCGTCATCGGCAGTCGGACCTCCGAACACAGTGACCAATCTGACTCCGGGAACCACCACCAGCCCGGCCGCTTCGGTGAAAACGGCGGTAAGCCCCGCGTCGTCGGCACCTCCGATAACCAGCGCATCCGCCCCTGCCAACAGTCCGGCCGTAGCGCCAAAACCGAGCGCCGCACCGTCCGTTTCCGCTTCGCCGAAGGGGTAAAACCACAGAGCGTCAGCCCGAGGCGCGCAGAAAACGAGGGGATATCTCCGTCGCAAAAAAGCGGCACCCGCAAAAGTCGGGCGTGCTCCGCTCAAGACGCCCGGTCTGCCGCGGAAGCGCTTGCCCGCCTCGGGATGACGCGCGCGCTGGAGAAAGCCCTACGGCACCACTTCCGGTTTCGGGCCGGCTTTTTCGTTCAGGGCCTGGGTAAATTCCTGCAGGCTCGTGACGATTTGCGGCGCCTTTGTCAGCACCGTGCTCGCCAGTTTCTCGGAGTAATCGGGCCGCCGCTGCGACATCTCCGACAGGGCCATCATCACCGCGAGCGCATTGTTGATCGCGTGTTTGATCTCGCTGAATTTCTTCTGCAACTGGACCAGTTCTTCCTGGGAAATGCTGCGGTCGTTATCACTCATGGTCGGGCGTTTTGGCTGGAGAAACGGGACGGTTGTGCTTGACTGACAGGTTCGACATTTGTCGTCCGATGCCTGCGCAAACTATCAAGATCAGCGGTGCACGCCAGCACAATCTCAAGAATCTCCACGTCGAAATTCCACGGGAAAAACTGGTCGTCATCACGGGCCTGAGCGGCTCGGGAAAATCATCGCTCGCCTTCGACACGCTCTACGCCGAGGGGCAGCGGCGCTATGTCGAGAGCCTTTCCGCCTATGCCCGGCAATTCCTCGATCAGATGGAAAAGCCGGATGTTGATTTCATCGAAGGATTGTCGCCAGCGATTGCGATTGAACAACGGAGCGCGGGTGCGAATCCACGCTCCACGATCGCGACGACGACGGAGATTTTCGATTACCTGCGCGTGCTGT
>JBBRMO010000047.1:0-10162 GCA_038230815.1 Chthoniobacterales bacterium | reverse complement strand
CTTTTCCGAAACAGGCGCAATCATGAGGTTTTTTCACGCCGCGGAGGACGAGGCCGCTGATGCAATTGGCCGGTTCCTGGGTGTCGATCTCTTTCACGTCGAAAATTCGTTCCGCGTCATGCTCGCGGAATTCGTAACGGAGTTTGTAGCCGCTCTTTGGAATCGAACCCACTCCACGCCATTTTCGATCGCAGACTTCGAAAACGTTGTTGACGAGGTCCTGGGCAACGCGATTCCCTTCCCGGTTCACGACCCGCGGATATTGGTTCTCCACTGTGTGGGTGCCGGCCTCCAGCTGACGCAGGGTCATGAGCGTGCCTTGCAAAATATCGATCGGCTCGAAACCCGTGATCACGATCGGGACGCGGAACCGTTCGGCGAGCGGTTCATATTCGCGATAACCCATCACGGTGCAGACATGGCCCGGCCCGAGAAATCCCTGCACCCGATTCAGCGGCGATTGCAGAATGGCAGCGATTGAAGGGGGCACGAGGACGTGCGAGACGAGCACGGAAAAATTCTTCACCCCCTGTTTCCTGGCCTGCCAGACCGACATGGCGTTACTCGGCGCGGTCGTCTCAAAGCCGATCGCGAAAAAAACGACTTTCTTGTCCGGGTTGGCGCGGGCGATCTTCAAACAATCGATCGGCGAGTAAACAATCCGGATATCGGCGCCGCGCGATTTGAGGACCAGGAGATCACACTCCGAACCCGGGACGCGGAGCATGTCGCCGAAGGAGCAGAAGATAACGTCGGGCCGCTTTGCGATCGCGTGTGCCTTATCGATCATTTCCAGCGAGGTCACGCAGACGGGACAACCCGGTCCATGGACCAGTTCCACTTCGCTCGGGAGCAACCGATCGATCCCGTACTTCACGATGCTGTGGGTCTGGCCGCCGCAAACTTCCATCAGCACCCAGGGCCGGGTCACGGTGCGTTTGATCTCAGCGACAATTTTTTGCGCGACTTCCTGATCGCGATATTCGTCGAGATATTTCATCGCTCGTTATGCCGCTGGTCGTGACCTGGCCGGCTGAGACTCCGGGAAGGGATCGGCGTCCGGATCGTCCACATCGGGAACATCCAGCTCGCCGAGCTGCTTAAGCTCTTCGAGGGCTTTGTAAGTGCGGGCCGCTTCTTCTTCGTCAACTTTGCTCAGGGCGAAGCCGACATGGACCAGCACGTAGTCCCCGACAATCACCTCCGGAGTGTATTCGAGGCAGACCTGCTTCACGACCCCGCCGAAATTCGCGCGGCCCATCTTCACGCCGTGCGCGTCTTCGCTGATCTCGATCAGTTTACCTGGGATCGCGAGGCACATGGGGATTAAAAAATGACGAAGTACGAATGAGGAATGAAGAGGGATCCTGGCAGGGCGCTCGCAGCGACGCATTCGATATTCAACATTCGGGCTTTGTCATTTCCTCCACCTGCCGTATGCCCACGTCGTTGCACCCCAGGAATGTATCACCGCGTTTCACATCCGTCAGCAATTCCACGGGAGTTTTTTCAGTGCCCGGCCAACGCGAATTCGGCCGAACTTCATCCCGTCCTCCGATCAACTCGCCGGAAACGAGTTTGAAGAGACGAGTCCAGCGGTTCGGCGCGACCAGGCGACCGCCGCCACCTGGCCCAAAGCGATACCTCCGTCGTTAGGTGGGACGCGCTGGTGCCAGTAAGGATGAAATTTTTCCTGCCGCAATCGTTCGATCGTGCGTTCGGTCAGATATCGGTTTTGAAAACATCCCCCGGTGAGCACGATCCTCGGTTCGCCGATCTTGCGCGCGATCGCGACGATCGCTTCTGCGAGCATGTTGTGAAACTGCGCGGAGATCACGCCGACCGGCTTCCCATTCTGCGTGTCCTGGAGAATTTCACGAATGGCCGGCGCCCAATCAATCACGATGGGCGACTCATCTCCCAGCGAAAACGGGTAGGACTCATCGACCCCGTCCTGGACCGCGAATTCCATTTCCATCGCCGCCTGCCCCTCGAAACTTGCCCGGTGCCGCAATCCGATTAACGAGGCGACGACATCGAACAAGCGGCCCGCGCTCGACGTGAGTGGGACGTTGACTCTCTTCTCGAGCATCTGCCGAAGCAACGGCAGCTCTTGTTTCGTAAAACCTGCGATCAGGTCGTCGCGCTCCCAAAGCTCGTCGCGAAAAATTTCGGCGAGCAAACCTAGTCGACCGCGGCGCGGCTCTTTGATCGCCGTGTCCCCACCGGGTAATGGAAATTGGCGCAAATGCGCAACGCGCGTGAAGGAGCCGTCCTTCGCCAGCAAAAATTCGCCGCCCCAGATGGTGCCATCGGGGCCGTAACCCGTTCCATCCCAGGCTACGCCGAGCGCCGGCGGCTCCAGTTCGTTCTCGGCCAGGCACGACGCGACGTGGGCCCAATGGTGCTGAATTTGACGGGGAGCGGAGTTAGCCTGGCAGCCTGCGTTCCCCAGGCCAGAAGCGTATTTCGTTGAAAGATAATCAGGGTGGAGGTCGCAGGCAATCAGCTCCGGATTGGCTTCATAAAGCCGCGGTAAATCCTGAGCGACCTCGCAAAAGGCCGAATACGCCTGCGCTGTTTCAAGATCGCCGATGTGCTGGCTGATGAACACCTGGTCCCCGACACTTAGCGCGACCGTGTTTTTCAAATGAGCGCCGACAGCCAGGATTGTAGGGCGTTTCGGGGAATCGCCGTCCGTCGGCGTCTGACACGGACGCCCTAGAATGATTGGCAACGGCGCATAACCGCGCGCGCGGCGCAGGACCATTTCGCGGCCGGCCATGAGGCGCACGATCGAGTCGTCCATGTGCCGGACGATGGGCCGGTCGTGGGCCAGAAAATAGTCAGCGATGCCGCGGAGCCGGAACAGGGCTTCGCGCTCGTCGATACAGATCGGCTCGTCTTTCAGATTGCCGCTCGTCGCCACGACCGGGAAGCCGAGCTCGCGCATGAGAAGGTGATGGAGCGGAGTGTAAGGCAACATCACTCCCAGATTGGGATTACCCGGGGAGATCGCGGAATGGGGAACGCGGAGTGCGAGACGGCGATGCAGTAACACGATCGGGGATTCGGGAGAACACAGGAGGCGTTCCTCCAGCTCTGACATTTTGCAAGTTTCGCGAACGGCGGCGACCGTCTGATACATCACGGCGAACGGCTTTTCCTCGCGATGGTTTCGCTCGCGCCACGAAGCGACGGCGGCGGCGGTCCGCACGTCGACCAGGAGTTGAAAGCCGCCAATGCCCTTGAGCGCCAGGATTTTTCCGTCGCGAATCAATTCCGCGGCTCTAGGCAATACGTCCTGCGATTGCGCGATGACGGTGCCCGACCCGTCCCATAACTCGATTTGCGGACCGCAACGGGGACACGCGTTCGGTTGCGCGTGGAAACGGCGGTCGAGCGGATCGTGATATTCCCGGTCGCACTCCGGGCACATCCTGAAGCGCTTCATCGACGTGTTCGCGCGGTCGTAGGGGAGGCTCTCGATAATTGTGAAGCGTGGTCCGCAGTTCGTGCAATTGGTGAACGGATATCCGAAACGGCGATCGGTCGGGTCGAAAATCTCTCGCACGCAATCCACGCAGGTAGCGATGTCAGGCAGGATGACAACGGTCTTGGCGCCGGCATCCTGACTCTCGCGAATCTCAAACTCTTCGTATCCCGCTGCATCCAGGAACGACGATTCAAGGCTTTGAATCGAAGCGCGTGACGGTTTCTCTTTTTCGAGACGAACCAGAAAACGTTGAACGGATCCTGAATCGCCCTCGACTTCGATGAACACGCCCTGGCTTGTGTTCGACACCCAGCCATTGAGCTGAAGCTCAATGGCGAGCCGGTAGACAAAGGGGCGAAACCCCACGCCCTGAACCGCGCCGCGAATCACGATTTTGGCCCGCTCGCGTTTCACGTGGCGGCCTCGATCACCCGGTTAACGACGAAGAAGAACCAGTCCAGTGATCGCCAGGATGACTCCGACCACGCGTTGCCACGAGAGCGGTTCCTTGAAAAACAGAACTCCCGCGATCGCCATGATGGCGGCGCCGCCGGCCAGGATCGCAGGCACCGACGAGAGGGGCCCCCCTTTTTGAAACAAGAGGAAAAAAGCGATGGTGCCGACACCGACGCAGATGCCGGTTAACACGGAATAATTAAAACCGGTAATGCTAAACTTCTGTTCCCATCGGTTCGATAACCAAAGGACCGCGAGATAGAGAAGAATCGTTACGGCGGCGGAGGCTTCCACGACGAAACCGCCCAATCCGTCGCCGATGTGCTCAGAGGCCAGTCGGGTGAAAATCTGATGCGCGCCATACAGGACGGCTGCAACCACCGCATACCAAAACCATCCGGGCATCGTTCGTTAGGTCCAGTCCAATCGCTCGTCCGGTCAGCGCGTAAAGAGACCTCCCGCGATTCCGATCTGATAGGCGAGAAACAGACCGAATCCCAGACTCAACACCCCGGCGGCCGTCGCCAGATGATGGCGGAAGAATTTAAATCGGGAAGAGTAGGTGATCGGGACGGCGATGGTCGTCGTCATCAACATCATCCCTGCGACCGTGCCAACTCCGAAGACGAGAAGGTAGGCCCAGGCCCAGATTGGTCGCTGAATGATCGGCAAGACGAGAAGGGCAACGGCCGCGGAGCCGGCGAGGCCATGCACGACTCCAATGATGAGCGGTCTCAAGGCGCCATAGCCTCTGACGCGACCGAAGACGCGATCCAAACCTTTCTCTGGTTCCCACTCATTTTCTTCGCCGCCGAGGGAACGCATGGCGGAACGAATGTTAAGGGCGCCGAGCAAGATGAGCATGAGGGCGACGCAAAACTCGAGGCCCATTCCCAATCGTTCCGGGATGACAAGCCCGAAGAAGATAATGGCGCCGCCAACGACGAGCAGGGTCAGGCTATGACCAATGCCCCAGAAAATTCCAGTGGACGCCGCGCTTCGCAAACTGTGTTGGCGGCTGACGATCGTCGTCACCGCCACAACGTGATCGCAGTCGGTCGCATGCCGCATTCCGAGGAAGAAGCCAAGGAGGAGAATGGATAAAAGCGTCATTCTGATTTCAGGACGAACTTCATGAAGTGAGGGCGGGGTGGTCGAGGCAGCGGAGCGACTTGATCGCGCATTCTTTTCCGTCGGTGGCTTCGGTCGCTTTTCCGCAGGCGGGACATTCCAGGGTCGCCACGGGAATGCCGGAAAGAGCGCCGTCCCAATACTTTGGCCTGCCTCGATAGGAGCAATGGGGACAGCGCACCATGGCGTCGATTTTTTCCACCTTCAAATGTGACCCTTCCAGGGGAGTCTCGGCGGTGATGGCCTCGTACGAGAAACGCAATTGCTCTTCCTCGATGTGACTGAGTTCCCCAACGGCGAGGAGCACCTCGACGATCTTCTTGTCGGGATTCTTACCTGCGAATTCGAGGAGCTTTTCGACCAAACCTGATGCGATCGAAAGCTCATGCATGAGAAAAATGACGAAGGACGAATGACGAACGACGAAGCGAGAGGGGAACTGCGTCGATGGTTATTCTTTCGGCATTCGTCATTGACGGTTTAAATCGCGAGCAAAGCCTTTTCCAGTTGGTCGAGTCCTGCCCCTGTCCTGGTGCTTGTGGCGATGACTGTCATGTCGGGCTTGAGCTTATGGACGTCGCTTATCAACTGGTCGACGCTCACCTCCATCGCCTGGGCGAGATCGATTTTGTTGATCACGACGATCTCGGCTCCGAGGAACATGTGCGGATGTTTGCGCACCATCCAGGGGCCCTCGGTCACACTTACGACAACGACACGGGCCTTGGAGCCGAGAGGAAATTCCGCGGGACAGATCAGGTTTCCAATGTTCTCGATGAAGATCAGCTTCAGTTTTTCCAGCTCGATCTTCCGCAGCCCTTTGCCGACGAGGTTTGCGTCGAGATGGCAACCATTGATCGTCGCAATTTGGACAACCGGGACGTTCTGGGCCGAGATGGCATCGGCATCGCTGCTTGTCGTCGCGTCTCCGTTGAAGACCGCCACGCCGATCCGGTCTTTCAAGCGGCTCACGAGTTTCGTGATCAGGGTCGTTTTCCCCGAACCGATCGCGCCCATGAAGTCGATCGCCGTGATGCCGTGCTGATCGAGTAACGTCCGATTCTCCACCGCGAGTTTCGCATTCGCCTCGAGCAGGCTGTGCTCCAGTTCGATGTCGTAGATCTCGTCCGGCGATGCTTCGAGCATCACCTGCGCCGCGCCATCGTTAGCCACAGTTAGTGCGCCAGACCGGCGAACGCGGTCGGCGTGTGCTGCTGCTTTACGACTTTGCCTTTACCGAGATACATGTGCACTCCGCAGGGCAGGCAAGGGTCGAAACTGCGTACGGTCCGCATGATGTCGATGCCTTTGAAGTTCTCGGGTCCGTTCTCTTCGAAGAGCGGGCAACCCTGGACGGCATCTTCGTAGGGCCCGGGCGTCCCGTAGACATCGCGCGGGTTCGCATTCCACGGCGTCGGCGGGTAAGGATGATAATTCGCGATTTTCCCATCGCGGATCACCAGGTGGTGAGAGAGGACACCGCGCACGGCTTCATGGAAACCGCAGCCGATGGCTTCGTCCGGCACCTTGAAGGGTGTGAAGGTGGCGGTGCGTCCGGCCCAGACTTCCTTCATCGCTTGTTCGAGGAAGTAGAGCGCGCAGCCGGCGGCGTAGGCCTGGAAGTAAGTGCGAGCTCGATCGCGCTCGATGGTGTTGGCCCACTTCGGGACTTTCCATTCGAATTCCACTTCCGGTTTCGTCATCGTTTTCGGCAGCCGGATTTTCACGCTGTGACCGGTGGCCTGGACGTATCCGATGTCGACGATGTTAGCCAGAGCCGTCGTCCAGAGACGGGCGAGCGGGCCGCCGCCGGTGTCGAGAGCGAGATGATCGCCGGTGCGTTTGTCGAGCCAGCGCGGTGACATCACCCAGGTGTAGTTGCCGGCGAAGTCGCGCTTCTGCGGTTTCGGAATAGTCCTCTGGTTCCACGGATGCCGGATGTCGATCGGGTTCCCGAGCGGATCCTGTTTCACAAAATAATCGCCATTGCCCTGTTCGTCGGCCCAGTCCTCGTAATAGGAGGAGCCGAGGAGGATTCGGATCTGCGTGTTGATGTCGACCAGGTTGGTCGTGACCAACTCGCCATCGACAACCACGCCCGGGGTGACGTACATCGCCTTGCCCCAGCGATCCATCGTCTTGTAATTGTAATCACAAACGTCCGGATTCTGGAATGAACCCCAGCATCCGAGGAGGATGCGACGGTTACCCACCTGTTCGTAACCGGGCAGTGCTTCATAGAAGAAGTCGAAGAGATCGTCGTGCAACGGCACGCAACGCTTCATGAATTCGCAGTAGCGCATCAGGCGCACCTGGTAATCAGTGAAGATCTGGATCGACGGCACCGTGCCGACGCCGCCCGGATAGAGGGTGGAAGGATGGACGTGCCGGCCTTCCATCAGGCAAAACATCTCCCGGGTGTAGCGGCTGACCTGCAATGTCTCACGATAGAACTCGCCCTCGAATGGATTCAGGGCGTGCATGATGTCGGCGATCGTCCGGTAACCGTGGTCGTTCGAGTGCGGCGCCAGCGTTGTTTGCGCCTTGGCCCAGACACTCGGATTCGTCTCTTTCACCATCATTTCGCAGAAGTCGACGCCGACCAGATTGTCCTGGAAGATATTGTGATCGAACATGTATTCGGCGGCTTCGCCGAGATTGACGATCATTTCAGCCAGCGGAGGTGGCTTGATCCCGTAAGCCATATTCTGCGCGTAGATCGAGCAGGTAGCGTGGTTGTCGCCGCAAATTCCGCAGATGCGACTCGTGATGAAGTGGGCGTCGCGCGGATCTTTGTTGCGCATAAAGATGCTGTAGCCGCGGAAGATGGACGAGGTGCTGTAGCACTCGACGACCTTCTTCGCGTCGAAGTCGATCTTCGTATAAATTCCGAGGCTGCCGACGATGCGGGTGATCGGATCCCACGACATCTCGATGAGGTTGCCTTGCGGTGCGGAAGTTCCCTTGGCGGGTGCGGTTAATACATCAGGCATATTCTGGTCTCCTCGTTTAGTTGCGGCTAGGGGCGTAATGTTTTGGTTTGTACCCCGTCGTTAACTCCGCCCGCGGGTGTCGCCATTTCGGTTCTTTGTTCACGGTCGTGTTAGTCATCGCGCGGAGGCCGCGAAGGACGCCTCCCCAGAGTCCGACGACTTTGGTCGAAAGCGCGGACCCTGGCGGCGCATCCATG
Source organism: Chthoniobacterales bacterium (assembly GCA_038230815.1). Lineage (GTDB taxonomy): Bacteria > Verrucomicrobiota > Verrucomicrobiia > Chthoniobacterales > UBA10450 > AV80. Next base: position 1,889 of record JBBRMO010000047.1, on the reverse strand, counting down.
AAGGGCATGAACTTGTCCGGGAACCCCGGCATGGTGCAGCCGATGCAAATGCCGCCCACGTTTGGGCAGCCGCCGATGCCGGACATCCAGCCGCGCTTCGTGACGTTGCAATTCACCACCGGGCCCCAGCATCCGATTTTCACGAGACATTTCGGGGAGCCATATTCCTGGGCGAAGTCGCCTTGTTCATAATAACCGGCGCGGTCGCACCCCTCGTGGACGGTCTTGCCAAAGAGCCAGGTGGGACGCAGCTGGTCATCGAGCGGAATCAGCGGAGCCAGACCGGCTACCTGATAAAGGAGATAGAGCAACGTCTCCATCATGTTGTCCGGTTGCACGGGACAGCCCGGAACGTTTACGATTGGCAATCCGGCCTTCGAGCGCCAATCCCACCCGAGATAATCCGCGAGCCCCATCGCGCCCGTCGGGTTCCCTTCCATGGCGTGAATTCCGCCGTAGGTCGCGCAGGTGCCGCAGGCCACGATCCCCAGGCATTTCGGTGCGAGCCGATCGATCCATTCATTCGTCGTGATCGGCTGGCCGGTATCGGGATCAGTTCCCATCGCGGCCCAATAGCCTTCATTCTTGATCTTCTCGTTAGGCACGGAGCCTTCCATGACCAGAACGAACGGGTCGAGCTTGCCGGCCGCAGCATCGAACCACCATTTCATGAAATCGTCGCCGGTCTCGTAGGCGATGACTGGATTGTGGACATGGACCTTGGGCAACCCGGGGATGTTGCCCATGACAAGGTCCTCGATGCTGGGTTGGGAGGCGGCCGTGATCGAAACCGAATCCCCGTCGCAGGAGAGGCCTGTCGTCATCCAGATGACATGGATTTCCTTCACGGCAGGCGGACGATCCATCTGGAGCATCTCGGGGGCTTTCATTCTAAATGATTCCGTGGCCATGATACGCTGACTCCTCTCTTGACGCGGCCTAACGACTTCTTCCGACGACGCCGGCCGCGCTCTCTGTTATTTACTGCTTACATACCGATGAAAACTGGATTGCTTTGAAAATTGGACTGGTTCCCGATTCACATCCTGCGAATGCGCATGTAACGCCGAAGCTCGGGGATCATCGAGATGAAGATGATAAGAATGATCAATCCCACTACTGCGAGTGCGATTAGCCAAGGGTTCATAAGTATCCTCCGTTTGCTTTAGGTTGCGGCCGCGCTTGCGCGAACCGTCTTGGGCGTTTCCGACAAAAGATCGTGGAGGAGGGAGTCAATCATCTCCAAAGCTTGCGGAATGGCGCCCTGAACGGGCTGACTCAATCCCATTGCGCCTTCTTCCGTTTCGAGCACGGCCGGTTCGCATCCGACAAGATATAAACGCCCGGGTCTGCCTCCCATCGATAGAACCATTTGCAAAACCCGAACAGGATCCATGCTATGAGCATTAACGACCTCCTCACTTTTGTTGTCCAGAATATTTATCTCGGGCTCGATCAAGGAGAGAGTGCCGGGCGGATCGCCTCGCGAGGTCGCGTCGACAAGGATGGTGGCATCGGGTCTGTCCATGATCGCATACGCCAGATCATAACTTCGGATTCCGAAATCCCTGACCGTGACTCCCTCCGGCACCGGGCGTTCCAGCAGATGTCTGACGACCTCGCAGCCGAAGGCGTCGTCGCCAAAGAAAATGTTTCCGATGCCCGCAACGAGAATGTTTTTCTCTTTCATTTCCGATTTTGGTGAAGAGCCTGTTGCCGGGAATGGCAATTTCCTCCCACCTTGTGAGAAACGGTTTCCTCTCGCCGGGATCTGGCTATGGCTAAGAGCGCGATCTCATTCACGCCTGGGACGTCGCCCCAGGGTCCTGATGGGATAATGAGGAATTGCGCATTCAGCGCTGGACGTCTGGTATTACCCGAATTCCTTG
>JBBRMO010000046.1:0-10291 GCA_038230815.1 Chthoniobacterales bacterium | reverse complement strand
GAGGGTGAAGAATTCGGCACGGGTGGCAGTGCGGCGGACCTGGTGGAGGAACTCACCGGTCGGTTCCACGCCGAGCCCGATAAAGTTCATATACTTCTTCATGTTGTTGATCTGGGCTGACTCCCGGATGCCGGGCGTGCTGACGGCTTCGTAAAGCGCGTGCACATACTCGAGCACGTCGCGGCCGGTCGGGCAGAAGACGGGCGCGCCGCGGCGTTGCTCGCGGATCTGGCGGAAGAGCCAGGGATTGCGGATGACGCCGCGGCCGATCATGAGCCCGCGGGCCCCGGTTATCGCGAGAACTTCATTGGCTTTGTCAGCCGAATAAATGTTGCCGTTTGCAAGCACGGGACATGGTAGCGCGGCGACGGCGCGCGCGATGAAGTCGTAGCGAGGCGCGCTGCGATACATCTCTTTCACGGTCCGGGCGTGGACGGTCAGCAGGTCGATCGAATGACGGGCAAAGATCGGCAGGAGCTCGTCGAAAACAGCGACGTCATCGAAGCCGATTCGCGTTTTCACCGTGAACGGGATCGTGATGGCTTCGCGCAACGCGCCCAGGATCCGGTCGATCCGAGCGGGATCGCGGAGCAGGCCGCCGCCAGCGCATTTGCGATACACGATCGGCACCGGGCAACCAAGGTTCAGATCTATCGCCGCGACGGGATGCTGTTGCAGCTCTCGCGCGGTCCGGACGAGCGCCGCGATATCGTTGCCGATCATCTGGGCGATGACCGGGCGGCCGGTCGGGTTCTGCGTAATGGAGGCGAGGATCTGCGGATCGAGTCGCGACTCGGGCAGGACCCGGAAGTATTCGGTGAAATAAACGTCCGCGTTTCCGTATCCGCTGATCAACCGCATGAAACGCAGGTCCGTGACATCCTGCATCGGCGCGAGCGCAAGGAGGGGCTCGGGAGTTTGGAGGAAAGGTAGGAGATCAGAGGTCACAGGTCAGGGTAGGACAAAAAAAATGCTGAAACACTGAAATTGGAAAAATCTGAGATTCGGATCCTTCGGGCTTTGCGTTTTTTAGCTTAATTAAGTTTTTCGGATCTTTTATCCGCAGAATAACGCAGATTTTGCAGACTAAGGGCCCACTTTGCCAATGCGGGCATCATGACAGGCGGCAGGTGGTGGATCGGCCGGCTCCTCGCGAAAGCTTTCGGAGCTCCGCGGGCGATGACCGACATCTTGGCGTTGCCGATATTTGTTGGCATCGAGCGACGGAGCGCTCGATCCACCTGCGCGAGCGAATAACGCAGATCTTGTAAAGGCGACGTTGGTCCATCTGAATTGTCCGCTGATTAACGCTGATTGAAGACGGGGCCGTGCGCACGGAAAAGCCGATATCCGTACGATTACCCGAGATGGCCGCATAGCTGATGCTTTAACAGCAGGCATGAACACCCAACTCCAGGGGATTCCTTCGACCGAGCGCACTTCCGGCGACCGTCGAATTCCCACGCCTGCACCGATTCCGCCGTCCCTGATCGAAAGGCTTGCCGCCTCTCACGCTGCAGTCCTCGAAAACTGGAACCAGAAATTTGCCTTCGACCTTCGTTGGCATCGGGTGACTCCAGCTGCCTCATAGGGGCGCAGGTCCCACCGGAGTGCCTCGCGTTTACCCAGGCTACACCGAAAGCATTCAAGCGGGCGGCTCCTCGCGAAAGCTTTCGGAGCTCCGCGGGCGATGACAGAAGTCTCGGCTGAGCCGACATTTTCCTGGCGTCGAGCGACGGAGCGCTCGATCCACCTCGCGGAACGCGGAGGCTTGAACCTGTCGTCGGTCCGCTCCGTCAGCGCAGTGTCCCAGTTTTCAGCGTTTCCGTTTTTGAGTGTTTCCGGTAGGCTCGCGGTCGCGACATGGGCTCAGAGTCTGAAACATTTTCTCAACTGGAAATCGCGCATGTCCTCTTCACCGACATCGTTGGTTATTCCAAGCAGCCGATTGATCAACAGAGCGAACTGCTCAAGGAATTAAATCAGGTCGTACGCGGAACCGAGCAGTTCAGGTCAGCGGAAGCAGCGGGCAAACTGGTGCGGCTACCGACGGGTGACGGCATGGCGCTCGCGTTTTTTACCAGCCCCGATGCTCCGGTGCGGTGTGCGCTCGAAATTGCGGAGGCGTTGAAGAGTCGACCAAAAATCCAGCTTCGCATGGGCGTGGATAGCGGTCCGGTCGATCTCATCGTCGATGTGAACGACCGGCCGAACGTGGCCGGCGCCGGCATTAACATGGCCCAGCGGGTAATGGATTGCGGCGACGCGGGTCACATCCTCTTGTCTACGCGGGTGGCGGCCGACCTCGCGCAATACAGCAACTGGCAGCCCCACCTGCACGATCTCGGCGAAGCGGAAGTGAAACACGGGGTGAAAGTCTCTCTCGTTAACCTTTACACCGGGAGTGTTGGCAATCCGGGGGCGCCGGAGAAGATCCAACGGGCGCAGCAGGCGGAAACGCTTCGCAGTCGCAAACTGCGCCGCCGGCGAATTGGCTTCGCGGCGCAGGTTGTTTTTGGTGTGCTCGTTCTGGGCGGATTGTGGTGGTGGTTAAACCGGGCGCCGAAGCCAAGCGTGGCCTCCACCACGACTCCAGCAAGCGCAATCCCGGCCAAAAGCATCGCCGTCCTTCCCCTCGAGAATCTTTCGGACGACAAGGAGAACGCATTTTTCGCTGATGGGATCCAGGACGATCTGCTGACGAGCCTGGCCAAGATCAAGGACCTGAAAGTGATCTCGCGCACCTCGGTCATGTCGTACCGCAATAAGGCCGGGCGCAATCTTCGTGAGATCGGGAAAGAACTTGGCGTCGCCAGTGTTCTCGAAGGGAGTGTGCGCCGGGTGGGAAATCGCGTGCTCGTGAATGTTCAGTTGATCGATACCGCAAGCGACCAGCACATCTGGGCGGAGCGTTACGATCGCACCCTGACGGACTCCATCACTTTACAGGGCGAACTGGCGTCGGAAATCGCAGGAGCGTTGCGCGCAAGTCTTACGGCCGAGGAAAAAGCGCGCGTCGAAGCCAAACTGACCGATAATCCCGATGCCTATGTCGCCTATCTGAAGGGGCGTGAAGCGCAACTCCGCCCCGAGACGTCGCGCGAGAACCTCTCGAGCGCGGAGAGTTTCTACAAGGAGGCTATTGCGCTGGACCCGAAGTTCGTGCTCGCGCGGGCGCGCCTCAGCCTCGTGCAGGCGCTGATCTACGAATATTTTGAGGCGTCCAATCCCGCGCGACTGGCCGAGGCGCGGGCGAACGCGCAAGAAGCGCTGCGGTTGGATCCAAATTCCGCCGAAGCGCATTCGTCCCTGGCGCGCTGTGCGCAAACCGTGAACGATGCCGTTACCACCAGACGCGAACTGGACACAGCTGTGCGGCTCCTCCCCAACGACGCCTACCTCGTTCTAACGGCCGCGGTCACCCAGTGGGCAATGGGTTGGAACGAGGAAGCAGCGGTTAATTTTAAGCGCGCTACGGAACTGGGACCTCGGGAGGCCAGGCCCTTCTATAATTATGGAGTTCTTCTGAAGCAGCTTGGCCGAGAGGCCGACGCCCGCGCGGCCCTGGATCATGCGCTGCTCCTCGCGCCCGAATCGATCTACTTTCGGCTGCAGCGGGCTTCTGCGGAAATTTCCTGGACGGGCGATACCCGCCGCGCCCGGACCATTCTGAGCGCTCTTCCCACGGGCCAGGATCCAGATGGGAGAGTTACTTCCGCCTACTGCACTCTTGCCATTTACGAGCGCAATTTCCCGGAGGCTCTCCGGCTGCTTCAGGCGTATTCGGGCGAAACTCTGCCAATGGTGGACAGCGGTGGTTTCGGAACGCAAGACACGAAGATATTTAACGAAGCAATTATCCGTCTCTATACCGGCGACTTCGCGCGGGCCTACGAATGTTTTGATGCTGAGAGATGGAAAGCTGAAGTCGAGGAGAGGGACCAACCGCAGTCGCCCGGCGTTCACGTTGGGGTGGCGCTCCTCTACGCCCAGATGGGTTGGAAAGGACCGGCCCTGGCAGAAGCCGCGCGCGCCCTGGATCTGGGACCTCCGACCGACGTGTTTGCCAGGATGTGGTTCCATTTCAACCTGGCACGAGCCTATACCTGGGCGGCCGAGCCTGACGCAGCCTTGAAACAGGTGGAGCTCATTCTTGGTTTTGCGTGGGACTACAAGGTAAACAATTTTCGTCTTGATCCCGTTTGGGATCCGATCAGGAAAGACCCGCGTTTTCAGAAACTGCTCGAAAGTAAGAGCAAGTGATCTGCCTTCGCCAGGCTCCGGTTTGGGCAAACGAGAGACGGGCCGGAGTGAATTCGCTGTAGCGGCGGCGCTCAGTCGCCCTGGATCGATCGCTGAACCTGACGCGTCGACTCAGCGGCGCGGCTACAGCGTTTCCGTTTCTTAGCGTTCCTACAAGTACGACAGGAACGGACTTCGGTTCCGTTGCTTCACCCCGGCGAACCATTTGCAGGGGAAGTAGCAAAAGGCCACGATCGTCAACCAGACGAGATAAACGATCGGCAACGAGAAACCGTAGCCGGGCGGTTGGCCTGCGAAAACGCTGCCGGCGGGAGACAACCTGATCCACCAGCGCCAGTCGAGCCCGAGCGCCGCGGTCGTGAGCAACGCGGCGAGATGGATGGCGGTGAAATGCAACACATAATAAAAGAACGGCACTCTGCCGTAGACAGAGAGAATCGAACGAACCCTCTTGAATTTGTCGTCTCCGTGCCAGGCCTCGAACGTCGCCATCAGGCAAAGCGAAACCCCCAGCGTGACCAGAACAAAGAGGAGGGACGGCGGATATTTCTGCACATCGAGAAACGACATGAAGGTGCGCTCGCCGGATACCTGATGCTTCCACGGTTGTGGGTCGCCATAGAGATTGCTCCACCGCAACAGCGCAAAGACGAGGATGGACGCGACGCCGAGACTCAGGATGGTGCGGCGACGTTGCCGCGGCGGCCGTTGTAACAACGTTCCAAAGGCGAACCCGAGCGCCATAATCCCCGGCCAGGGGATGAACGGATAGAGATTCAACCAGAGGTATCCGGACGCGGGAGACACAAGAACACCTGGCACATGAAGCAAACGCCAGAGCGTTCCCGCGAATGGGCCCATCGTCGCGGGGTTTACCCAGTCAAAGGCGTTGTGCCCCAGCACCAGCGCGGCGCCAGACGATGTCACCAGCCATAAGGGAAGATAGATCAGGGCCGCCATCAGAATCATCGACAAACCGGTCACCCAAATGACCTGGAGCATGAAAAAATGCGGGCTGGGATGAAATGTCAGCATCGAGCTCACAACCACCACCTCCAGGACCATGAGCCACAGCCCGCGACTCACCAGAAAGCGCGCGAGCTGCGGCCGCGGCTTGCGCAGGAACTGCAAGTAAATCGAAGTGCCGGCGAGAAACACAAAAGTGGGCGCGCAGAGATGCGTGATCCACCGGGTGAAAAATATGATCCCGGAAGCAGTGGCGGCATCGGTCGGGTTTCCGCCATAGTTGGAGAAAAAATCGCGGACATGGTCGAGGGCCATGATCACCATGACCAGCCCACGCAGCACATCCACGGACTCCACCCGCACCCGCGGCTCTGCGCGGACCTGTTCCGATAAGGACGTCATCACGAAATCGCCTACAGGTTTGAAGGCGCGTTGTCGATGACGACCTCAGAACAAAACTCCAAAATGCGAAAACCCTCAACGAAATCCGCGGCGGAGCGAAAACTTCCCATCGCGCCGCTCGATGGCATGGGTGCCGGGGAAGCCGGGAATTATTTAAACATCGAGCGGCCGAGCGCTCGATCCACCTAGGCTGCGCTGCGCGCCGCCGAATCTTTCGCCGGGATCAGGCGCTCGATCTCGCTTCGCAGCCGATCCCACTCCACTGGCTTTGTCAGGTGGCTGGCAAAGCCAGCGGCCAGGCTCGCCGCCACATCTTCATCCGTTCCAAATCCGCTCAGCGCAATTCCGGTCAAACCTTGCTCATCGCGCAAAGCGCTCATCAAATCGAGCCCGCTTCCATCCGGCAAACCAAGGTCACTGATCACGAGATCGAAGCGCCTTCCCGCGGCCAGCGTTCGAGCCTCGGCCACGGTTCCGGCATGGCTTACATCGAACCCGGCGTTCTTCAGAATACGTCCCAGGACCTGCGCCGTATCCTCGTGGTCTTCCACGAAGAGAAGCTGGACATGTTTCATCGGCGGCGACTCGCTTTCGAGAAAAAGAACGGGACCTTCGAGCAAAGAAGTTTCCATCGCGTTCAACGTCACGGTAAATGCCGCGCCGCGGCCCGGTCCGTCGCTGTGGGCAGCGATGGTGCCGTGATGCAGGTCGACTACGCGTTTGGAGATCGCGAGGCCGAGACCGAGACCCCCGTATTTGCTGGTGATTACGCCGCCGCCCTGTTCGAAGGCGTCGAAAATTCGCGGCATCAATTTAACGTCGATGCCAATGCCGGTGTCGGCGACCTCAATCACGATTTGACGGGCTTCAGTGTTTTTCGTGGAAATCTCGATCCGGCCTCCCCCAGGGGTAAACTTCGTGGCGTTCTTGACCAGGTTCCAAAAGACCTGCTGCAAACGGGCGGGATCCCCCCAGCAGTGATGTTCCCGCGCGTCGAGGTGTTGAATCACCTGAATTTTTTTCGCCAGGATATCGCCGGTAGAAATGCTCAGGGCATGTTCGATGGTGCTGTGGATATCGACCGCATTGTTGTGCAATTCCAGTTTCCCATGGGCGATCCTCGTCAGGTCGAGCAAATCGTCGATCAGGAGCGCCTCCAGCTCGACGTTGCGCTGGAGCACTTCGAGATCGCGGCGCATATCGTCGCTTAAGTCACGTTCGCGCCGGAGAGACGCGATTGTCATCAGGACCGGGGTGAGCGGGGTGCGCAATTCATGGGAGAGCATCGCCAGGAACCGGTCCTTCGCGCGGTTCGCTTCCTCGGCTTCATTTTTCGCGCGTTGCAAAAGGAATTCCGCGTTTTTCTTTTCGGTAGTGTCGAGCATCGTGCCGATGAACCGCACCACCTGTCCGGCCGAGTCCAGGACGGCGCGACCGCGCTCGGCGACCCACCGTTCCCGCCCGTCGATAATTCCGATCGTGCGATACTCAATATCAAAACGCCCCGTACTTCCCGGCTGGCGCACGTGCGCGACGGTATCGTGCACGATAGGGCGATCGTCCGGGTGCACGGCCGTGAGATAGGTCTCGTAGGTCACATCCATATCTGGCGGAATCCCGAAGAGTTCACGGCTGCGAGCAGATAACTGGAGCGCTCCGGTATTCGGATAGAAATCGAAGGTCCCGATGTCCGCCGCTTCAGTGGCGAGCTGCAAACGTTCGCGGCTCTCGTGGAGCTTGGCCTCGCGCTCCTGCGCGATTTGTTCCCGCTTTTTGCGCTCGGTAATATCCGCGCGAAAAATCACCAATCCGTCCTTGGTTGGGTAAATCCGAGTATCGAGCCAGCGTTCCCATGGTGGATAATAGAATTCGCCGCTTTCAGATGCTCCCGTCTCCATGACGCGCTGGCAGCGCCGATAGAAATCTGTGTTCAGGGCTTCGGGGAAAATTTCCCAAATGACGCGACCGAGCATCTTCTCCTTCGGCCACCCGGCCAGCTCGGCCACCTTGTCGTTCACGTAGATGTAGCGCCAGTTGCGATCCAGCGCGGAGAAGGCGTCGCTGATGCTGTTGAGAACGGTTTCGCGTTCTTCGAGAAGGTCGCGGACTTCATACTGACGGCGGCGGGCGCGAAGCGCGACCTGGACCGTGCTGACGAGAACCACACTGCGAAGTGGGCGTTCCAGCAGGGTTACATTCCCGCTCGGCCCGAAAAGTTTCAGGATCTCGACGCTGGCGATTTCGTCCTCGCGCCCAGGGCTGGCCAGAATAAGCACCGGAAGATCCGACCACGCGGGCTGCGCGCGGAGACGGACCAGGAGTAGCGGAAGTTCGGCCGCGGAGAGCGCTTCTTCCGCGATCAGGAGAGCCGTGGCATCTTCGCCAATCCGAGCGGTAAGTTGCGGGAGATGCCTGCAAATCTCACTGGCAACGCCGTCCTGGGCGAGCGCTTCAGCGGCGAGCGTCGCGTCGCGGCCCGTCGGGGCAAGAATGAGAACGGGACGGTCTGAATTGTCAGACACTTTCATGGCCGTCACCTCTGGAGCGCGAGGTAGATTCCGGCGCCGGCGTCCCGGTGAAGATGCCGCGGAATTTCGTTAATGGCCGGCCTACGTCAATTTTTCCTCGATCCAGGGTCACCTCTCGAATGGTCCGTTCGTGTTTTCCTGTTCGCTTCTTGATCACGGAAATGGCTTTATGCACAGCCCCACTCGCTTCGTAATAGCGCAGCGCGATCACGGTGTCGGCGAGATAGGTGACATCGAGCGGCGTGCGCATCGGGCCGAGCATGCCGTGCGGTGCCAGCATCATGATCGTAATGATGCCCTGCTGATTGAGATAGGTGACCAGTTCGTGCAATTGGAGATTCAGGAAGCGTTCATCCCCCATCGCGTGGAGAAATCCGTTCAGGCTGTCGATCTGGACGATATCGATCCCGTCGCGCTCGACAGCCGACTTAATGGCGAAGGCGAATTCGCCCGGTGACATCTCGGCCGGGTCTACCTGGTGGACCGTGATAAGGCCCTCGTCGATCCGGTCCCGCAATTCCAGACCCAGCTTGTTCGCCCGGGCGAGAATGGTGCCGAGCGTTTCGTCAAAGGAATAGACCACGCTTTTCTCGCCGCGCCTGGCGGCTTCCAGAAGGAACTTCATCGCAATCGTCGATTTGCCCGAGCCGGCCGGGCCGATAAAGAGAGTGCTGGTTCCGCGAGTCAGTCCGCCCCCGAGCAGTTTGTCCAGGTTTTTGATTCCGCTCGAAATACTTTCGTGTTCGAATTCTTTCTGATGTTCCGCCGCAATCAGGCGTGGAAAAACACAGAGGCCGCCGGTTTGAATGCTGAAGTCGTGGTAACCGCCGCGATATTTGCTGCCGCGGATCTTGAGGACCCTGAGGCGGCGGCGCTCCGATCCGTATTCCGGAGCCAGTTGTTCAAGAACCAGGATACCATGGGCGAGACTCTTCAATTGCGGATCGTCCTCCGCACTTCCGTCATCGAGGAGGAGGGTAGTGCACTTGCGACCGGCAAAATATTGTTTCAGCGCCAGGATCTGACGGCGATAACGCAGCGATGATTGCGACAGCAAACGGAGCTCGGAGATCGAATCGAAAACGACGCGAGATGGCTGCACCTTTTCCACTTCATCGAGCAACATTTTGGTTGTCTGGGTCAGCTCGACTTCGGACGAATGAAAAAGCGTGTTCTGCGCGGTGGCTTCCAGTTGGGCCCCGATCGCGGAGAGCTCGACCACATCCAGGCCGGCGAGGGACCAACCGTGTGAATCCGCCACTTCCTGAAGCTCATCCCGCGTTTCGGACAGAGTGATGTAGAGAACTTTTTCGCCGTGCTCCGCGCTCGAGAGAAGATACTGGAGCGCGAGGGTCGTCTTTCCCGTCCCCGGCTCTCCTTCGAGCAAATAAAGACGGTTCGAAGGGAGACCTCCGCCCAAAATATCGTCCAGCCCGTTGATCCCGGTGGCGCTTCGGCCCCGCTCAAGCGCCGCTTTCTTCTTCATTGGCGTGGAGGATAACTCCGGACGTTCGGAAGGCACGATAATTTTACGTGCGAGAAGTAGTTGTCGTTGAAGCGGCGGCCGATCCCATGAACTTTGCGCGATGCCACCGGGACTCGAAATTAATCTCGTTATCCCCGATCTCTGGCAGCAGGAGGCGGTGCGGGCGCTTCGCGATGGCAAGGATGTCGTGGTCCAGGCGCCTACCGGTTCGGGTAAGACGTACATCTTCGAATTGCTTTATCCGTCACTGAAGGGGCAGGCGATTTTCACCGTGCCAACGCGCGCTCTTGCTAACGACAAGTTGGCGGAATGGCGCGCCCGCGGCTGGGATGTTGGCATCGCGACGGGCGACCTGGCCCTCAATCTCAATGCGAAGGTCCTGGTGGCGACCCTCGAAACGCAGCGCGCTCGTTTCTTGCGTCGCGACGGGCCGAAGCTCCTCGTGGTCGACGAATATCAAATGATCGCCGATCCCATCCGGGGTGTGCACGATGAGTTGGCGCTGGCTCTTGCGCCTCGCGAAACGCAACTTCTCTTGCTAAGCGGCAGCGTCCAGAATCCGCACGACATCGTGGCCTGGTTCCAACGGATCGGCCGCGATCCGATCCTGATCTCGCACGACGAGCGGCCCGTTCCGCTCGAGGAG